>CAMLYL010000039.1 GCA_946491665.1 uncultured Lachnospiraceae bacterium
CTCCCTCTCCGTCAATGGGCGCTCCCAGAACATCCACTACTCTTCCCAGGATCTGGCTGCCCACAGGTATGCCGGCCCGTCTCTTTGTCCGGATTACCTTTCCTCCGACCTCCAGGCTCTGCACATCTCCCAGAGACAGACACAAAGTCTTCTCCTCATCAATATTCTGAACAAGTCCTTTCATGCCGTTTTCAAACAGAACGATCTCCCCGTTCACTGCTCTGGAGATTCCGGATACCGACACAATCCCGTCATGGAGGCTTAAAATCCGGCCTCCTTCCTCTTCATTGAAGTCTCCCTCAAATCCGTTGATATCACTCTTTAATACAGAAATAATATCATTGACGCCCTGTTCTTTCTTCAGGTTCTGCTCCAGGTTATTAAACGCCCGCTTTACCGTGTTGTCAATGATGCGGTCGCCTACCTGAAGAATATAACCGCCCAGAAGATCATCTCTCTGCTCTTCTTTCAGAATAACTTCTGTTGCGTGATAATCATTCTTAAGCATTTCCTTCAGCTGTTCCAGTCTGGTCTCATCGGGACGCACAGCATAGCTGATAGTTGCTTTCAGAATTCTGTAATCTTCAAAATACTGCTCTGCATAACGATTACTCATGCGCTTCACCTGCCTTATTTAATAATTGATCAAACAGGTGCTCCTCTTCCTCTGGGTTCACATAAATACCGGCAAGTTTTTTTGCCGCCGACAGAGTAAGACCTGTAATTTCTTTCTTTGATTCTTCCAGAAGCTGATCTCTTTCTTTCTGAGCCTGCTTTCTGGAACTTACGAGAATGCCGTCCGCCTCTGCCTTCGCCTGGGCAATCAGCTTTTCATTCTTCATCTCTGCTTCTTTCAGAATCGCATCCGCCTGCTTTCTGGCAGTGTCGCCGGAGGCTTTCAAGTACGCCTCTGCCTCCTCAAGCTTTCTGGCAGCATTCTCTTCCCTGTCCTTCGCACTGTCAATCTGTTCACTGATCAACCTTTTTCTCTCGTCTATAATCTTCTGTACCGGTTTGAACAGGAAGATTCTCATGAGAATCACCAGGATAATAAGGTTAATCACAGTCCAGACAATGCCTGAATTCAATGTAAGCATATCCTGCCTCCCATTTTACTATTTCATGCTGTCGATTTGAATTATCCCAGGAACAGAATGATAACCAAAGCGATAACAAATCCGTAAATGGCAGTTGCCTCCGCGAGAGCCGCGCCAAGAAGAAGGGATTTGCTGATCTTGCTTTCCGCTTCGGGCTGTCTTGCAATAGCTTCTACTGCACCTTTTGTTGCGATACCGATGCCGACACCTGCGCCGACGCCTGTGATAACTGCGATTGCTGCTCCGATTGCTACTAATGTTGACATAATTTCCTCCTTTTCCGGCCATCTTTATGGCCATTCAGGTATCCCCTTGCGGGATTTCCTCCTTAAAACTATTTCATCTGAAAACTATTTTCTTTAAAACTGCTTTTACTATTCCACGTCCATTGCCTCTTTCATAAAAAGCGATGTCAGGAATACAAATACGTAGGTCTGTATCAGACCGTCAAAAATATCAAAATACAAACTGAGCGGTACCGGCACGACCACCGGAACAATAATTTTGACCAATTCCATAATAACGAATGATCCAAGTACATTTCCGAATAATCGCATACAGAGCGATAATGGCCGAATGCCAATCTCCAATATATTCATTGGAACCATAATGGCCATAGGCTGGGCGAAGCTTTTGAAAAAGCCCTTCACGCCTTTCCTGCGCAGACCCGAGTATTCAATCAGGACGATACTCATAAGCGCCAGGGCCGCAGTCACATTCAGATCCTTCGTGGGCGGCTTAAAGCCGAGCAGGCCGATCAGATTGGCGCATCCGATATAGATCGCCACCGTGGCAAGATACGGAACATATTTTTTCCCCGCCTCTCCCAGGATACCCTCAAAAAAGCCATTCAGCTTTTCAATCGCGAATTCCAGAAGGATCTGCCGTTTGGTTGTCGGTATCACCTTCAGATTCCTGGTAAGAAGAATGGATACAACTACCAGAACCGCCATAATCACCCATGTAACCGCCACAGATTCCGGAATAGGGATTCCGCCGAATATCGGTATGGTAAAGGCAGTCTCACAATTCAGCTCCGCCATCAGCTCATCGGCTAAATTACCCATACTACTCCACCTCTTTCCTCCGTTTCTCGTTGATTATTTCAAAAAAATAAACTGTCTTTTCTTTTGTACACTTCCCTCTCTTTCTCCATTTTTTCTTGTTATCTTTTGTTTTGTATTTTTTACGGTGCTTATTTTACTACTGGAATTCTTGTTTGAGAATTAAAAATATGTTATTATTAATAACATAAACGCAATAATAACGAATTTTGCAAGAATATATGAGGTGTTTGACATGACTATATTTCAGATAGAATGTTTTCTGGCAGTGGCAGAATTTCTGAATTTCGCAAAAGCGGCAGAACAGATGAATATCTCCCAGCCCGCCATTACGCGTCAGATCCAGTCCCTGGAGGACGAACTGGGAGGAAAGCTTTTCCAGCGCAGCACGCGCGTAGTGAGACTGACGGAAAACGGACATATTTTCATGGTTGAGGCTCAGACCATGGTGGCTGCCGCTCAGCGCTCTATCCGCCGTTTTTCCATGAATGACAGAGAGGAAATTCTGGATTTTGATATCGGCTGTTCCAACTCCCTGCAGCTTCAGCTGCTGGAAAATGTTCTGGAAGAACTCCGGGAAATGCACCCGGCAATCCATCCCAGAATACACATTATGAGGGAACCCTATTTTACAGAACAGATTGAAGAAGAAACCATTGATATTGCCATCGGCTTTGAATTCCTGAACATTAATAACTCCCTGCAGTACAGAGAACTGAAAAAAACACCATTTTCCTGCATATGCAGAAAAGACTCTCCGCTTGCGTCTCTGGAGAAAGTCAGTGAAAAGGACATGACATTTTTTCCTATGATACTTCTCAGCCTGAGCACCGCCCCTCAGGCCCTTATCAGCAGTCAGCGGATGCTGGCCAGCAAAAAGAAACCTTCTCAGCTTTATTTCAGCAGATCCATCGAGAGTGCCATGCTTCTGGTAAAAACAGGTTTCGGCATTTCCCTTCTGCCGGATATTTACACCCCGATGGATCCGGAATTAATACAAATACCTCTTTACAACAGTCCTCACAGTCCTCTTTTTTCCTTTGGTCTGTTTTACAAAACAGCCCATGAAAAACCGATTATGAAAGACTTTATGCGGCTGATTACCGCCCAGTTTGCCTCTGAAAAGCCGAAAGCTTAATCAGTCTGCGGCGCACGAAATCCAGCATTGCTGCCGCCGCAAGACACACAATGATGCCGATCAGAATAAGAAGCCCCATGGAGGATGAAATACTGCTCACCTCAAACAGGGACGGCAGAATCCTTAAGGCAAAGAACGTTCCGATCACCATGGTAATACACAGAAACGCCCGCAGAGGATTGAACGGCCAGCAGCTTTTAATTACCGCCGCCATGGAAATCATAATCAGCAGCATATACATCACCGTCTGATTCTCCGCTTCCGTGAAAGGCGCCCACAGCGTAAAGACCCCGATCATAACCGCAACCGCAGCTGCAAAAGGAGCAGCGTTGGATAATGCCGTAGAAAGAAATTTTCCCCGGATCCTCCGGGTATCTGACTCAAAAATCGTAAAGAAAGACGGATATGCCTCAATGCAGGCGTCAATCAACGTAATCTGTATCGGGATAAAAGGAAACGCCTGGTTTGTAAACAGACAGAAGAAAGACACCAGTACGGAATAAATCGTCTTAATAAAAAATACCTGCGCCGTTCTCGTAACATTGTGAATTACTTTCCGTCCCTCCATGACCACCTGGGGCAGATTTGTAAAATCAGAATCCAGAAGCACCACCTGGGAAATCTGACGGCTGGCATCGCTTCCGTCCGCCACGGCAATGGAACAGTCTGCTTCCCGGAGCGCAAGAAGATCATTGACTCCGTCCCCGGTCATCGCCACCTGATGTTCCTGACGCTTTAATGCTTTTACAAGCTCCTGCTTCTGCCTGGGCGTCACTCTGGCAAACACCGCATATTTCTGACAGATATCATCATAATCGATCTGCTCTCCCGCCGCCGATAAATCGATGGCGTCTTTCCACCGCTCCAGCCCGGCCCGCTCCGCAATCCTGGATACTGTTGTTACGTGATCACCGGAAATGATTTTAACATCCACGCCCTCTTCTCTGAAAAACTTCAGTGTTTCCTCCGCATTAGGACGGATGGTGTCTTCCAGCACCACAGCATAAAGAGGTGTAATTCCCGCAGGAATTTCTTCTTCATTTTCCCACCGGACGCCCAGATATCCAATCATAACCAGCCGGTATCCTTTTTCCATCTCCTTTATCAGATTTTCCGGGATCTCGCCCAGAAGACGCTCCGGCGCTCCCACAAACACAGTTCCGGCGCCCCGGAAACTGACACTGCCCCATTTTCGCTTGGAAGAAAACGGAATCTTATAAGAGGGCTGATAGTCCATCCTCTCAGAAAACTCCGTCTTCAGCGCCTGAAATGTGGCATTATTATCATCGCATGCCGCCATATAAGACCCTACCAGCATGTCCGCTCTGTCCCGCGAAATTCCCGTCAGCGGAATTACAGAGCGCACCTTCAGCTTCCCATCGGTAATTGTTCCCGTTTTATCCAGACAGAGTGTGTCCACATGAGCCAGTGTCTCCAGTGAATAAATATTCTGCACCAGAATCTTCATTTTTGCCAGCCGGATCACTCCTGCCGCCAGAGACACTGAAATCAGCAGCACCAGTCCCTTGGGCAGCATGCCGAGAAGCGCCGCCGCCGAAGACACAACCGCTTCATCCACAGCAGAATTCCACAGAACAAACGCCTCCAGAAACAGCAGAATTCCAAGCGGAATAATCAGAACGCTGGTAAAACGCGTAACCTTTCTCATAGATCCGAGAAGTTCTGACTGTACCCGCTTTTCCCTCTTAACTTCATTGGCAAGCTTCGTGGCATAGTTTTCATTTCCCACATGAATCACTCTTGCCAGAGCCTTCCCGGAAATGACTGAACTGCCGGAAAGCAGGTTTCCGCCTGTCTCCTTCAGTACCGCGTCACTCTCTCCCGTGAGCAGCGATTCATTCACCTCCAGCATACCATCCACTACAACAGCATCATTACAGATCTGATTTCCGCTCTCCAGAACCATCAGATCATCCTTTACCACTTCTTCAAGTTCCAGGTCTGTCTCCTGATTATCCCGGCGCACACGCACATGAGGACGATTCAGGATTGACAGCTCATCCACCAGCTTTTTCGCCTTAAACTCCTGGGCAATCCCTATCACTATGTTCAGGATAATAATCACAATAAACAACATATTGGAATATGCCCCTACTGCGAAAAGAAGTACCGCAATCACAAAATTCAGAAAGTTAAACAGTGTCAGCAGGTTCTCCCTGATAATCTGTCCTCTGCTTTTTGTAATCTGCTCTGCCGCGGATCCGCCTTCTCCGCGCTCACGGCGCTCCTGTACTTCCCGGGCAGACAGGCCCGATAGTCGTTCATTCACTGTTTTTCCTCCTTTTCCCGGGCTGATATCCGCACATACAGATATCAGCCCGCCTTTTCTGGAGGAAAGCATAGCATCAGAGACTAAATATCCCGCTGAAATTTGTTAAACAATTTATAAACTATTATTCCACCCGCAGCGCCGTCACCGGATCACTCTTGGAAGCCTTTCTGGAAGGAATCAGCCCTCCGATCATGGTAAGAAGGATACTCAGACCGATCAAAATCAGGGCGTAATATACCGGCAGGGAGGCAGTAATATCCTCCAGACCGTCCAGGCTGTGCAGAATCATATTTCCCGGAATCAGCAGAATCAGGGTAAGACCGATGCCCAGAAGTCCCGCACAGGCCCCTATGATAAAAGTCTCCGCATTAAACACCTGCGACACATTTTTCTTGGAAGCTCCGATGGCGCGCAGAATACCGATCTCCTTCTTTCTCTCCAGTACGCTGATATAGGTAATTACCCCTATCATAATAGACGATACCAGAAGGGAAATTGCCACGAAGGCGATCAGCACATAACTGATAATGTTCACTACATCCGTTACGGACGACATCAGCGTTCCCACACTGTCAGTATAAGAAATCACCTGATCGTCTTTTCCCTGATCCTCCATCTGCTGATTATACTGATCCAGGATTCCGGTTACATATTCCTTGCTCTCAAAATCTTTTGGATAAATATCTATTTCACTGGGATTATTCAAATCAGCGCAGCCCAGTTTCTGCAGATTGCTGTCATAATCAGCATCCTGCGTGGAACTCAGCGACATCAGAAGCTGTGTCAGCTGCTCTCCGTCCATATTTACCTGAAAAGCATTCTGGAAGGTCTCCGGCGTAATATTGACACTGCTTCCCATATTCCTGGCCAGCTGCGCCATCGCCTGCTGCATATAGCTTTCAATGCCTGAACTGATCTGCGTCATCATCTGATTCACAACAGAAGAGATCTGGCTCTCCAGCGCCTGCGCCATGGATTCGCTGTAACCGCCCATCGCCTCGCTCATATAACTTTCAAGGGCAGACGAAATCTGCTGCCTGAGACTGTCCGCATCTACCATATTTGAAATTCCGTCTGCCAGAATCTGCTGTGCCGAAGAAGTTCCCAGATAATCCATAAAATAGTCTCCCATTTTACTGATATCGGGCAGACCGTTTGCTTCGGCATAGTTCTGATAACCGTTCAGAATGCTGCCTGTCAGTTCCTCCAGCACATCCTGTGAAATCGTAATATCTCCCAGATTCCCCATATTATCCTGCGCCCATCTGTCCAGAATTTCCCGCGCCTCCTCAGTCTGCAGATATTCCAGCAGATATTCGTCAAACCGGTCCGGATCCGTATAGCCGTTTTCCGCGGCATATTCCTGATAACCGATCATAATCTGCGTTATAAGCTCCTGAAGCTGTTCACCTGAAATTCCCACATCCGCATTGTCCTCAATGATCTGCCGAATGGCCTCACGGAAAATATTCTGAGCTTCCTCAGAGGAAAGATATTGGGAAAAAGATTCTCCCAGTCTGGAAAAATCTGCCTCCGGGTTCTGAGCGGCATAATCCTGATACCCCTGCAGCAGACCGGATACCATCTGGCTGACCGCCTCGGAAGACACAGTCAGCTCCAGATTTCCAAGAAGATCCTCCATATTCATCTGCGGCATTTCCGGCAGATTCAGATCCAGACTGCCAAAATCAATAAACTCAGACAAATCCAGAGTATTTCCGCCGGAAGCCCCGGCCATATCTGACAAATCCAACGAGCCGGAAAGCCCCTCTGTCAGGGCAGATTCGTCAATCTGAAATGCCTCCTGAAGCGCCTGTGTATCTACCTGAAACAGAGAACCCAGGTCAAAATCACTGGTGCCGCTTTCCTCTCCAAAAGCTTCTCCGGAAAAAATATCCGTGTCCGGATTCTCTATCTGTCTCTGAACGATTTCTGTCTCCGCGGCGTTCTGAATCACATGTTTTGTAAGAGAAGGCAGATATCCTATACCATTGCTCAGAACTGTAACCGTTGATCCCTCCTCCGGCTGAACCACGCCCACAATCGTAATATCTTCTCCGCTCTGCACCAGATCTTTCATGTATTCCTCATCATCTGACCGGTCTGTCCAGACCTGGTACTGGCTGTCATAAGTATAAAAATCCGCGCTGTTCACCAGTTTGAACTGAATGCCCAGAAGGTCTTCATAGGAATATGTGCCGAAATCATCCGGCGTTTTCACTGTTTCTCCACTTATATACTGCTGAATCATTTCATCCAGCTCCATGGAATCTCTGAGTCCCAGAGTATACAGCAGAGTATCGCTGATTTCCCCGCTCTCTGTCAGAACGATCACGCACTCATTATAATTCTCCGGCCAGCGTCCTGCTTTCACATTGTACTGATCCTGGTATATCTCCGGTGCTTCCGGCATTTCATAAAAAGACTCCGTCCCCATCATTGACATGAACATACTGCCGGAACCGGATCCGCCGCTCAAAGCATCAAAAGACACGTCCGGATTTACCTGTCTGACATTATCGCCGTCCTGCCGGAAAATCTGCGGTATAATATCATATTTATATTCTATAGAACTGGTATATTCTTCCATCCCGCTCTCTCCACTGTCCAGCCATACCTTCAGGGATTCCAGATCATTGGAATCCACATTGGAAAACATACCTGTGATCGTCTCAATCACGTTCACTTCTCCGTTTTCCGACCCATCTCCCGTGCCCGGCATCGTTCCCATCATGGACATAAGGTCAAATCCGGAACTCTGAATCTGCAGTGGATACTGAGCCAGCATTTCTTCTTCCATGGTATCGATATAATCATTCACTCCAGTTGAAATAGATAAAATCAGAGCAATACCGATAATACCGATCGAACCTGCAAACGAAGTCAGCAGCGTCCTGGCCTTTTTGGTCCTCAGATTGTTAAAACTCAGAGACAGGGATGTAAGAAAGGACATGGATGCCTTTCCCATATTTCTGTGCTCCGGTTCTTTCAAAACCGTCTCATCAATCTGAAACGGGTCTGAATCAGAGTGAATCTTTCCGTCCTTCAGGCTGACAATCCGGGTAGCATAATCCCGTGCCAGCTCCGGATTATGTGTAACCATTACCACCAGCCGGTCACTGGCCACCTCCCGCAGAAGATCCATAACCTGGACACTTGTATCACTGTCCAGAGCTCCCGTAGGCTCATCAGCCAGCAGGATATCCGGATCATTTACCAGCGCTCTGGCAATAGCCACTCTCTGCATCTGCCCGCCGGACAACTGATTCGGTTTCTTATGCACCTGTGCTCCCAGACCCACTTTTTCCAGCGCCTGCACTGCTCTCTTTGTCCGCTCGGCCTTTCCCATACCTGAAATCGTCAGCGCAAGTTCCACATTGGCAAGAATGGTCTGATGCGGAATCAGGTTATAGCTCTGAAAAACAAATCCAATGGTATGATTCCGGTAGGAATCCCAATCCCTCTCCTTATACTTTTTCGTAGATACTCCATTTATGATCAGATCTCCGCTGTCATAACGGTCAAGTCCCCCAATAATGTTCAGAAGCGTGGTCTTTCCCGAACCACTGGGGCCAAGAATTGCCACAAACTCACTGTCCCGAAGATTCAGACTTACATTGTCAAGAGCCTTCTGCACCAGATCTCCCGTCCTGTATTCTTTGCATATCTGTCTGATTTGAAGCATAAAAATCTCCTTCTTTCCGACTTTTTTTAGCAGCTAACACCGGTAATGCCCCAAATATACTGATGTCAATGGAATCAATTATAATTGACAGAAACCTATTTATCAAGAGGGATAACCGTCAAGCCACTCTGCCGGACGGCCGCTGCCGCCGGTCGCTGTAACCAGACATTTAGAGAATCGCCAGAAACACAGTTCCCGCTGTCAGCAGAATTATTCCCGCAAGAGCCCTTCCTTTCAGCCGCTCTCCGAACACCAGCCTGGAAAACGCAACCGTGACAAGAACGCTCAGCTTGTCAATGGGCGCGACAACACTGGCAGGCCCCTCCTGCAGCGCCCGGTAATAGCAAAGCCAGGACGCTCCCGTTGCGACACCGGAGAGGCAGATAAAAAGAAGCTCCCTTTTATCCACATGTTTCAATTCTTTCTGCTTTCCGCTCACCAGTACCATGATCCATGCCATTCCAAGCACTACGATGGTACGGATGGCCGTTCCCAGATTGGATTCCACATCAGAAATTCCGATTTTCCCGAGAATTGCGGTCAGACTCGCAAAAAAAGCGGATCCGAATGCGTAAAGCATCCATCCCGCCTTCCCTTTTTTCCCGCTTTCCTTTACATCTTTTTTCTCAATCATCAGGAAAATTCCCAGAGCAATTGCCGCAACCGCAGGTGTTTTCAAAAAACTTATTCCCTCGCCGAGAAAAATAAAAGCCAGAATAATCGTCAGTACTGTACTGGATTTATCAATAGGAACCACCTTATTGATCTCTCCCGTCTGCAGCGCACGGAAATAGCAGAGCCAGGACGCTCCCGTTGCCGCGCCGGAAAGAATCAGAAACAGAAGCGCCCTTCCGCTGATCTGCGTAATCTGATTCCCGGATCCAACGATCCATACAATTGCCCAGGAAAAAGCCAGAACAACAATTGTACGCACCGCCGTTGCCACGGTAGAATCCGTTTTCCGTATTCCGCACTTTGCGAGAACAGAAGTAAGCCCTGCAAAAAAAGCAGAGCCCGCCGCAAAAACAATCCACATATTTACCTCCTTTTCGGGCGTTTTCCTCTCATATGGATATCCCTGCTACATATTCAGCCGATATCCCGCGCCCCATACTGTTTCAATAATCTTCGGACTGCGCGCATCGTCTTCGATCTTTTCTCTCAGCCGGTTAATATGGACAGACACTGTCGCTGCGTCAGAAACATATTCAAACCCCCATATCTTTTCAAACAGTTCTTCTTTGGAAAACACAATATTCGGGTTCTCCGCCAGAAAACGCAGCAACTCAAACTCCCGGTTGGGAAGTTTCAGTTCTCTGTCCCTTTTCCAGACCCGCCAGGTTCTGGGCTCAATAATCACATCCTGAACCATAATCTTCTCATCCGCCCCATTCCGGCTGCTCCGATTTCCTGATGTCAGACGGGCGTACTGCCTCAGATGAGAACGCACCCTTGCCACGAGCTGCGAAGGATCAAAGGGCTTTGTAATATAATCATCAGCTCCCAGTCCGAGACCCCTGATCACATCCACTGCCTCCGTCCGGGCTGTCACCATCAAAATGGGAATATCAATCTCATCCCTCACCCTACGGCAGATCTCATACCCACTGCATCCGGGAAGCATAATATCCAGCAGCACCAGATCATATTCTCCCTTTTTCAGCTCTGAAATCACCTGGCTGCCATCTTCCAGCAGAACTGTTTCATATCCGTTGCTTTCCAGATAATCCCTCTCCAGCTCCGCAATTTTCCTGTCGTCTTCCACAATTAATATTTTTTCCATACTCATACCTTCTGTTATTTTAAGAGCATTTACCATCACTCTCAACTTCAGACACACTTTTCATTCGAATTTTGGAAAATACAGACTGATTTTCAGTCCGTTTTCGTTTTCTGCTCTGACCGTTCCATTATGCTGATCCATAATATATTTTACCACATAGAGTCCCACGCCGCTGCCCTTTTCTTTCCGGGACTCATCACACCGATAAAATCTTTCAAAAATCCGTCCCAGTTTTTCCTGCGGCACGCCTCCGCCATTGTCCCTCCAGACAAACAGCATAAACTTGTCCGTCTCCTCCACAGACAGGTTAATGACAACAGGCGTCACCATAGCATATTTCATGCTGTTTTCCAGAAGATTATCAAAAATTCTGCGCACCTGCTCCACATCCATGGAAATCTCCGGCTGGTACTCCGCTTTTCTGCAAAAATGAATCTGCAGCGCGGAGGGATCCGCCACGGCCTCCTTCTGCGCTGCGTAGGCCGCAGCAAATTCCCCCAGATCCGCCTTTACCATATGGAATGGCATCTGCCCGCTCTCCATACGTGAAAAATCAAACAGCTTCTGGAGCAGAACATTCATCTCTCCGGTGGATTCGTAAGCGGTTTCCAGATACATCCGCCGTTTCTCCTCCGTATCCGCCACACCATCCAGAACCCCCTTAATATACCCCCTGATTGAAGTCAGAGGTGTCCTCAGATCATGAGAAATCCCTGTAACCATATCGGTTCTTGCCCGCTCTGTCTTTTCCCGCTGCTCCTGATCTGCCAGTATGGTACTCTGCATGTCATTGAAGGTCTGGCAGACATACTCAAACTCAGTTTCTCCCTGATAATGAATTTTTTCGCTCAGATTCCCGCTTTTTATCCGCTCCGCGCCCTTCGCCAGAAGCTCTACCGGCTCCATAATTACCCGGTTCATTCTTCGTGTAAAAAATGCAGCCAGAAAAAGCAGCAGAATAATCGCCGCTGTTCCTGCCAGTACCACTGCTCCCAAAAAAAGGTAGAAAGAACTGTTCAAAGAAGAAACGATACCTTCATCCTCCGGAAAATACGCCGCCACAAGACAGGCATCCCGATCCGGAAGATATTTTCCCACAATCGTGGCCTTTTTATAGGTAAACACATCCACACCGCCGCTCTGAGGAATCTCTTCTGCAAAAAAATCCGCCAGATCACTCATCTGCTCTGATCTCTCTCCATCCAGTACTTTTCCATCAGCAATCAGGGCGATCTGATAGCCATAGCTGTCTGCACTGTGATACAATGTCTCCAGATCCTGATTCCCGGCAAGAATCCGGGCTACCTCTCCCGCATGCTGTTCCACTTTCATCCCGCTGACCGCATAGACCTGCTTTTCCAGAATATCTTCAAACAGAACCAGTACAGTCAGAATAATCAGCATCAGCGACAGAAGAGCTGCGAACAGAATTTTCATATTGGAACGGAACATCCTCTTTTTTAAAGACATCTCCTGGCTCCCCTTCGTTTTCCGTTTTTCTTTTCTTATCATAGCGCAGACCTTCCCCCATTTCCATACCTTATTGTAAAAACTATTTTCTATTCACTGCTATTTTCATCATTTTCCGGTGTAATTCACAGATTCCCAGGTAAATGGCGCTGATACACAGTCCATATAAGAGAAACATCGAATGTCCTGCAAAATCCATAAACGGATTATACCAGTCCAGAATCTGAACAATCCCCAAATCAATCCCGCAAATAATACAGATATGAGCCGCTGCTGTTTTCAGTAACCTGACTATTTTCACTGTAATCCCTCCATTATAAATATTCCATCCTGAATTTCATGTTCCGGCTTATAGGGATGATTTTTCACCTGACTCTGCAGAGTCATAAACGAACAGTGTCCTCCATCCAGATTATACGCCGCCTTACACCCCAGTTGTTCAAACAGAGCCGCCATTTCATCCGGGAACATTCCACGGGTACTGCTCTGCCTGCCGTCTGCCACCAGAAGACAGTAATGTCCCGGCTCATAATAGCCAATTGCGGTTCGCGGATGGGATTCCATGATATACGGCCAGGTTCGGAATTCTGTTCTGGCTTTCCCATTATCATCCAGAAGACTGGGGCCGAAAATCCAGCTCTGATATGCTCCGCTGTCAATCAGCTGCTGCAAATCTGTCTCCCCCGGATCATATATTTTCATTGTTCCATCCCAGTTCAGGACGCAGGTCTCCATATCTGACGGCTGTGCCCGGTAAATAACCCCGTTCCGGATAATCGTACCGTTATCCTTATGTCTGCTGTTGCTGTAGGAATCTCCGTTCACTGCAAGCACCGCTTTCATTCGGTCAGACATATCCGTCAGTTTTTCGGAATACCCCACGCCATAAGTATTCTGTGCGAAACAGGTCTGCAGACAGGTGATATCTCCCACATAAACATCTGCCAGAACATAAGATACGTCCGTACCATATTTTTTATGGTTTCCGTTTTCAGACCGGTCCAGCCGTTTTGTCTTATAAGAACCATAAGTCAGAGATACTGAAAGATCCGGACTGGTGTAGGACGTATCTGTAGAAACTATCTGATCTGTAAACTTATCCGCAAATTTACGATGCCAATCCTGTGTATCCAGAGAAATTTTTGTGGTCTGCATTCCGCCGGAATGACTGTCAACCAGACTCTGCAGCTTTTTTGCTCTGTCCGTCTGGTCTTCACTGGAACTCTGCTGTTGTACCTGGTCTTTGTTTTCATTCCCAGAGACCGACGCTTTTCCCCTGGTTGTCTGCAATGCCGTCTGGTTTTGTATTCCTTTCTGAGGGAGAAGATAATTGATTCCGTAAATACCGCCCAGAATAAGTGCCGCAATCAGTATGTCAAGAACCAGAATCAACATCATTTTCTTCATATTTTTTCACCTCTTTCTGACGCATGAAAAATATTTCGTCCTGTTTTAAAAATTATTTGTTTCTGAATCAGCCAGCTGGCCGCAAACAGAATGCATTCTGTCAAAATTTTGGCCGGATAAACCGAAAATTGCAGTGCACCTGAAAATATCTGCAGCAGTATACTGTTCAAAGTGAGAATACACACCGCCAGCGCCGCATAATCTGCCGCTGTTTTTACTGACGGTTTTTCATGAAATACCAGACGGCAGTTCACCATATAGTTATAGGCTGCGCTTAAAATTCTCGCCATAATATTAGCGGCTGCAATAAACCCTGCTCCCTCCGGGAAAAGAACTGTAAACAGAACAAAAAGAACATAATCCACAAGGAAACTTGAAATAGAAGCTGAGGAAAATTTAAAAAATTGTCTGTATATTCTGACAGAATCCCTCACCTTTTTAAAATGTGAACAGCGGTTTTTCCTGTCATGATAGATCGTCTGTATCGGAACCTCAAGTATTGGAATCGATTTCTTCGCACAGGCAAGCAGAACATTCATTTCATATTCATATCTTTCTCCCGGAATCTCCAGCATAAAATTTGCCAGTTCCGATGAAAACGCGCGAAGTCCCGTCTGTGTATCTGATATTTCTGTGCCCGCTGCCATTCGAAATACCATTTTTGTCACCTGATTGCCGACTCTGGAACGCCAGGGAATCTCCCCATTCATTGATCTGCACCCCAGAATCAGTGTGCCGGGATGCAGCGCGGCTTCCGTCAACAGTCTTTCCATATCTTCCGGCAAATGCTGGCCGTCTGCATCCATAATGCCTATCACACTGCATTCCCACAGTTCCGATTTAATATACCGGAGAGCAGTCTTAATTGCCTCGCCTTTTCCACGGTTCTCCCTGTGATGCAATACAATACACTTTTCTCCCAGTTCCGCAAACAAAGGCATATATTCTATATCACTTCCGTCATTCACAAGAATGATCTGATTTTTCATCTCCCAGTTTTGATCTATAATATCCCGCAGCCTTTCATCCGGATTCAGAGCAGGTATAATCACTGTATATTCCATCTGATTTCCTCCTTCTTTTATTTTTCCTGCCAATTAGTCTAGCAGACAGTTCTAAGCATTCCTGATATAATTTTTAAACAACTTCTAAACAAAAAAAAGCGGAGAGATCAGAGCATTTCCGCTCCGGTCTCCCCGTCTGCAATGTAATCATCTTCTGTTTTCCGGGTTTTTGCCATTAATCATACACAGAATCCGAATCCTGTTCCAGGACAGTTCCGTCTGCCCCATTTATTTCAAAATCGTATTCCATTTCACCGCTGATGCATTCCAGCTCATAAACAGATCTTCCATCATCATAGTCCAGTTTTTCTTTTACCCATTTTACGCTGGAGGCATCCAGCCCGGCAGCTGTAAGCGCAGCCTCCTTCGCCTGTTCAAGTGAAATAACATTCTCCGCTGCCTGCGCCTGAATATTATAGTTCTCTATGTCCTGATCATAGCTTACCACCTCTCCGCTGGCAGCGTCAATTTCATAATCATATTCCGTATTGCCATAATAAAACTCTACATCATACACCGTACGTCCATCGTCCCGGTCCAGCTGAACCTTGATGAAAGTCACATCATCTGCCGTAAGTCCGGCATGTTCCACTGCCGTTGCCCTTGCCTGCTCTTCTCCTATATCATCCGATGCGCTGCTCTGTCCCTGCCCGGCGCCTGCCGCATCGCTGACAGTTGTGTCAGTATCATCTGTCACCTGGGGTGTTACCGCTTCTGTGCCGCCGGACGCAGTTCCCGAAGAAGCGCTGTTCTGCGCCGTTCCGGTTGTACCGGAATTTCCGGAACACCCTGCGATAAATACGATACCCAATACAGTTAAACCAATTAATAATCTCTTCTTCATTCTAATCATCCTTTCTTTATTTCCCGGCTGTATGGTCATGCAGCATACCATCTGAATGACTGCTTTTTTGTCCATATTTCCGATTTGTTTTCTATGGTTTTATTATATCTGCCTTTTATTAAAATAACATTAGAAACCAGATTTTTTCAAAAAAACTGTAAATCTGCTGCCTTCCCCTTCACGGCTTTCCACTGTAATCCTTCCTCCATGAATCTGTACGATCCGGCTCACCATGGAAAGTCCCAGCCCCAGTCCCTCCTTCACAGAAGAACGGGATTTATCCGCCCGGTAAAAACGGTTCCATATATTCGGAAGATCCTCCGGAGCAATTCCGACTCCGTTATCCTCCACAGACAATTCTATTTCCTCCTGCTTTTCTGTCAGAGTAACCTGAATATATCCGTTTTCTTTTCCATAGCGGTATGCGTTTCTGATTAAATTAGATACCATCCTGGAAAAAAGGGCGCTGTCCGTATTGATTCTGAGCCCCGGCTGAATCTTCGATTCCAGTGTAATATGATTTTCCGGCGCTTCAGACTGCTCCCTGCAGATTTCCTCCGTAAGAACACTGATATCTGTGGGAATCAGCTGAATATTCTCTGTATGCTGTTCCAGGCGGGTAAACGCCAGCAGCGACTCAATCAGCTTTGACATCCGACAGCCCTGACGCTGTATGGAACCGATGCATTCATACAATTCCAGTTCACCGGACGCATTCTCAAAAGCATACTCGCACTGAGCCAGAATCACGGAAACCGGCGTTCTCAGCTCATGAGACGCATCTGATGTGAACTGACGCTCCGCATTAAAGTTTTCCTCCAGCCTGTCAAACATTTTATTAAAAGTCTCTGCGAGCTGTCCCAGTTCATCATAATTTTTCACTTCGATCCGCCGGGTCAGATCTCCGCTGGCCGCCACAGACTCCGCCGTATTCCTGATTTCCCGGATAGGTTTCAGAGAGCGTCCGGCCAGAAGATATCCTCCCACAGCCGCCAGAATAATAAAAATCGGCAGCATAATCAGAGATGCTGTCTTCAGCGCCTCTGCATTCACCGTTCTTCCGGAAACCGGGACCGCGCTGCGAAGCCACAGATCCGGCCCGTCAGAAAAAGAAATCTTCCGATCCAGAAGATAATACAGTTCACCATCCCCGCTGATTTCTTTCAGAACCCCGTCTTCAAAGGGAATCTGCATCAGTTCCTCCGCCGGCAGATAGCCCGTAATGACAACTCCGTCTTCTTTTGCCAGAAGAGAATAAACATTATCTTTATATATTTTAAAGTCGTCATCCAGTTCAAGTTCACCGTTATCGTATTCAATTTCCTCTGTCAGTTCATTCATAACACGCGATAAAACCGTCCTGGAACTTCTCTGGGAAACAGAGCTGGTGGCAATCGAGACAACTATAAACGCCACAAACGCCAGCACAATCATTATCGCCGTAAACCACAGTGTCAGTTTTAATTTGATAGATATTCGTTTCATATATTTTCCTTCAGCAGATATCCGACTCCGCGGACCGTGTGAATCAGTTTCGTATCATATCCGTCGTCAATCTTTTTTCTGAGATAAGTAATATACACATCCACCACATTTGTCCCGCCGTCATAATCAAAATTCCATACGTTGTCCTCTATCTTCTGCCGGGACAGAACCTTCCCCTTATTGCGCAGCAGATATTCCAGAAGCGCAAACTCCCGGGCAGTCAGCTTAATCTCCTGTCCCGCCCTGCTGACCCTGTGGCTCTGTGTATCCAGCGTCAGATCCGCAATTTCATACAGATTGGTGGGATTCTGCACACTTACCCGCGTCATGGCGCGGAGTCTCGCCATCAATTCATCAAAAGAAAAGGGCTTTACCAGATAATCATTGGCTCCCATATCCAGTCCTTTCACTTTATCCGCCACCGTATCCCGGGCAGTCAGGAAAATCACGGGCGTCATATTATTCTGCTGACGCATCTTCCGGACTACCTGCAGCCCGTCCATTTTCGGCATCATAATATCCAGTACCGCCGCATCGTACTCCGCCGCATCCAGATATTCCAGAGCTGTCTCCCCGTCATAACAGGCATCCACCGCATATCCCTCGGCGCTGAGTTTCTTTTCAATCACCTTATTTAAGTCCCTGTCGTCTTCCGCAATTAAAATCCGCATACGCTCATTCACCTCCGAAACTATCATACCACAATCAGATTAGAATTCTATTAGAAAATACAGACAGGGGCGGAACCTGGCAAACTCCGGTTCCGCCCTTATTCTATCCTTTTCTGCATCTCATGCCGCCCGCATACAGCTCTCTGTACAGACAGTTCTGACAGGCGCCATATGCTTCACTCCACTGTTCTTCCGTATCATTATCCCATACAAAATCCCTGCAGCAATCCTTTTTCATAATTTCATCTTTCCGGAAACCACTTTCAAACTCAAACGCCAGACTGCAGATCTCATATGCGTCATCCTGCGTTTTAAATACAGCGATAGCCCGCTTAAACCGATAATAAATTATTTTCACATGATTTCCGGATCTTATGCATACATCATCGGGCAATTCTTTCGCTTCAAAATCTATGACATAATCAACATGCAGAACTTTCTTTGCTTCTTTCACAGAAAGAACGCAGCCCGGCCGCAAGGTCTTTACCTTTCCCCGGAAAGTCCCGTCCATCCCTGACATCCGCAGCCCCACGCCCGCCAGAGCTCCGATCATTCCATTTCCATTACCGCCCGGCGCAATCAGATATAAATTCTCAATTTCATTCTGCAGCGCGGCTGCCTGTTCCAACGAAATGACATACTTTTTTGCTGCTTCCCCAAATGCCGTCACCTTATCGATGTCATCTTTCTTTGTCGGAAAATATAAGCATATTCCCGGATTTGAAGCAGGTGACATATGTTCCAGCACTATCTTTTCCGCAAAGTCCAGCAAATCTTCTTTTTTCCAGTCAGTCTCCCCTTCCATACACATGGAACTGTTATGTGATGTGTAATCAATATTATCATCTAACAAAAGCTGGTGTCTGGTGATCGTATACTCCATTTTGCAGCCTTCACGCTTTAGTCCGGAAAAAATAATCTGAGCTATCTCCCCTGTTCCAACTGTTT
The DNA here is from genome assembly GCA_946491665.1 of uncultured Lachnospiraceae bacterium. Classification (GTDB taxonomy): domain Bacteria; phylum Bacillota; class Clostridia; order Lachnospirales; family Lachnospiraceae; genus Eubacterium_I. Next base: position 18,950 of record CAMLYL010000039.1, read on the forward strand.
TTTCCATGTCATCCGTATCATCTATACATAAAAAAAATTTCATAATACCCTGCCGTTTTTCCTTCTATTTTATTAATTTATTAACGTCTGCGTTGAAAATATTTTTATTCCTTCCCACTCACCCAGACACTGTCCGCTGTAAACCGGCTTTTCGGCAGAAAACTTCCGCAGAGATTTCATTATTTTAAACATTTGCTCTGCAGTAATCTGTTCCCGTGACCGCACAGAAAGCATCTGTTCTTTTTCACCGGCAACTTTAACAGTTGTTGTAAAAATCATCTTTATATTTTCGCCGCACTGACCTGAATCATAACTTCTTTTTCCCCGTTCACACAAAAATCCTTCCATATGATCCCCTTTTTTCACTAATTTGCATCCATTGGGGCAAAGTATACATACGGACTCATTTTCCTTTAACAGACAATCGTTCATTTTTGACGGACGATATGGAATTTGTTTATCATATGCATTCTGTATTTTCTTTTCCTTTTTGCTGTTCAGCCAGAAAGCGCACGCCTGTCCGGTCTTCATCCCTGCCATGGTAACCTTATCAACCAGATCTGCAATCTCCGTGATATTGCCGCAGGCAAAAATTCCTTCCTCGGATGCCATGCCATTTTCATCAGTACAAATACCGTGATCTGCCTGAAACTGCAGGCCCAGTTTTTTCCCCAGCTCGGTTTCCGGAATCAGCCCCGCAGCCACCAGTAAGGTATCGCAGGGAATATATTCCTTTTTTGAAAAATCGATCTGACCATGCCCGTCCCTGGGAGCAATTGTAATTCCCTTCAATCTCTGATAGCCGTGCGTAGATAAAAGGGTATAATGCAGTCTGCATTCTATGCCAAAGGCTTTGATACACTGCAGATAGTTCCTGTTCAGACCATTGGCATGTTCACCAAAAACCAGTTTTACTTTTATCCCTTCCAGGCTCATCCTTCGCGCCATAATAAGACCAATATCGCCAAATCCCATAATTACTGCAGAATTTCCGATTTTCAGATTCTGCATATTGATCATATACTGCGCGCTTCCCGCCATGAACACTCCGGCCGGCCGGCTTCCCGGAATTCTCATCTGTCCCAGCGTCCGCTCCCGGCACCCGCAGGCCAGAATGACCGCCTTCGTTTCATATGCTTTTAACCCGATTTCCCTTCCCATGGAAAAAACAACATAATTTTTATCAGCATTTCTGCTGATATCGTAAACATTTACGCCGCACCTTACTTCAATCTGCTCATTTTCGATTTTCTCCATCCATAATTCCGCATATTCGGGTCCGGTATAGTCCTGATCATAAAGTCCGATCCCGAAACCATTATGGATACACTGTCCCAAAATTCCGCCCAGGCGATTCTCTCTTTCCAGAATCAGGATGCGCTCCACGCCGGATTGTCGGGCCGACCATGCGGCAGCCATACCGGCGGGACCGCCGCCAATAACAACAATATCGTATATTTGTCCTTCTTTCATTTCAAATACCCTTTTACCAGACTGCTGCCTTTCGCATATTTTACAATTTTCTCCGGTTCTACTCCCCATTCCTTACTTAATAAAGAAATCACTCTGGGAGTACAGAATCCGCCCTGGCATCGTCCCATTCCTACCCGCAGTCTTTTTTTCAGGCCGTCCATATTTTTAGGCGGCAGCGGTTCCCTGAGCACAGCCAGAATATCTCCCTCCGTGACCAGCTCGCACCTGCAGATGATATTCCCATAAGCCGGATCCTCTTTCAGTAATTCCCGCTGTTCTTCACAGGAACGCTTCATAAATTTTCTGTAATCGGGCAGCTTTGCATGATAGTCCGGTTTTTCTTTCAGCACAAGTCCTTCCTTCTGCAGCAGCTCCAGTGCATACTGCATCAAATAAGGCGCCGCCGTGATGCCCGGATTTTTTATGCCCAGAGCGCTGACCATATGTGGTTTGCTGATTCTTATAACAAAATCCTTCTCTTCCTTTTCTACATTCGTTATATTCGCGCGTATGCCCGCAAAAGAAGCAATTACTTTGGACATATCAATATCCGGCAATATTTTTTTCGCTATTTTTGTTATATGTTCGATTCCCCATGCCGTGGTTTCCACACGTTTATAAGAATCAACATTTTCAGATGTGGGCCCCGCAATTATATTTCCATGGACGCTGGGCGCCAGAAGACATCCTTTTTCATCACTTTCCTGCTGCTGATATAAAACATATTTCAGTTTTTCTCCCTCTTCCTGATCGAACACAAGAAATTGTCCTCTCCGGGGTTTGATAACCAGATCCTGAGGACAGACAAATGATTCCATCCATGCGGCATTCTCGCCCGCCGCATTTATCAGGCAGCGCGCCTGAAACATCCCCTTTTCCGTGTGAAGCGTATAAACTTCATTTTCATATATAATATTGGTGACCTCTGTGTCAAACATGAACTGAATTCCGTTCATGACCGCCAGCTGAGCAGAACGAACTAATAACTGATAAATATCTATGATGCCGGTTGACGGCGCGTATAATGCGCCGATTACTTTTTCACTCAGACCGGGCTGCATGGCTCTTGCTTCATCACCGCTGATCATACGCAGTCCCTGAACGCCGTTCTGTTCTCCCCGCTTCATCTTTTTGCGCAGTTCCTGAATTCCTTCCTCATGATATGCACAGTGAATTGATCCGGTATACTGAACATCCAGCGAAAGTTCTTCTGCAATCTGCCGGTACATACGGTTTCCGCAAGCCCCCGATATTCCCTTCAGACTGCCTCCTCTGGCATGGTATCCGGCCGCCAGTACGCCGCTGTTAGCCTTTGACGCGCCCTCGCCAATATCAGAACCTTTTTCCAGCACCAGTACATCTAATTCATACTTCGCCAGCATACGCGCGGCTGTAACACCCAGTATGCCCGCTCCTATAACAATAACATCCTTCATGGAAGCCACCTCGATTTTTCTGTATATTGCCGTTACTGCGAACGGAGGAAACTGTAACATATTACTGCCTGTTTCATTGACATTTTCATTTTTATTCTGATATAATCTAAAAAAATGAAAAAGGAAACAAAAATGGATTCAGGAAAGAATAAATCATCAAAACAAAACAATTCTGTCAATTCAGAGTTATACGACTCTGTCATGCGTCTGCAGCGAAATTTAAAACGCTGTTCAGAAATTGTTCAGCCAAACTCATATGGCCGCGGCCAGGGAAGACTGCTGCAGTTTATTTCTGACTATGACGGAATCACTGCGCAGCAGCTGGCCAATCTGATGGACATTCGTCCCTCTTCTCTGACCAGCCGTCTCCGTCCATTGCAGCAGGATGGCAATATCATCAAAACCCGCGACGAGCACGATGCCCGGATTATCCACATTCATATCACAGAAAAAGGAAAAGCCGCTTTATCGCAGCGCAAATCCGCAAAACAGACTGTCGCGGCGGATTTCTGTGACTGTCTGTCTCCGGAAGAACAGAAGCTTTTTATTGAAATGTGTAATCGCTTAAGCGAAAATCTTGCTGATATCAAAGAGAAAGATACGCAGCGCAAACGCGAATTAATCAAAAAGATCATTTCTTAATTCAGATTTGATGATTTTCCCCGTATCCCTTCACCGGACAGGATCTGGCTGTACATATTGTCATCCAGCTGAATCCCTAAAATATCTTTATAAAAGGCAGTCACTTCCTGCTTCAGATCTATATCGCTGTAATATTCGGGATAAACGGTGGAGCCCAGCCACAGCATTCCAAAAAATGTTTCCGCACTTCCCTGCTGGCCCCATCTGGTTGCCGCCACAGGAATATTATATACCTGTCTGTTTTCAACAGCTCTCAGCCCCTGGAAGGCGCTGTCATTCAGGAAATATTCTTTTGACAGGTTTTCATTACAGATAATTACGTCCGGATCCCAGACAAAAATCTGTTCCGCATTTGCAAAATATCCGTCTCCCTCAGCCAGCAGCGTCTGACCTACAGAAACATTTTCACAGCCCACCGCCTCAATCCAGTCTGCTCCCAGAGAATTTTCTCCATCCGTTCGAAAAGTCTGATTGATGGAATGATATACCCGGACACGCTCTTCCTCAGGAATCTGCTCTGCCTTTTCTTTTACCAGATCAATCGTATTTCTATAATAATCACATATTTTTTCCGCCTGTACGGAAGCATCGCCTCCTGCCACCTGTCCGATCAGCTGAATGGCGTCAATCTGTTCTTCCATGGTCGTATATGAGACAACCAGATAGGGAATCCCCAGTTTCTCAAGTTTTTCCACTTCACCTTCTGCAATATAAAGTCCATATTTTAACAGAACAACATCCGGATTCAGGCTCAGCAAAGCTTCTGCATTAATGCTCCCGCCGGACTGAACCACTGATGTTTCTTTCAGTCCGGGATGGATTTCCTGCAGAATGCTGTCCGATTTCACCCCCTGCGGACATGCGACCATCTGACCGCCGGCTCCAATCATAACCATTACTTCGCCGCTGAAAGCATCTATTGCCGCAATTCGCTCACAGTCAGCAGGAATCTCCACCTGTCTTCCGATACAATCAATGAATACCTGCGTGTTTTCACTGCTGTCCGTTTTCTTTTCAACACCGCATGCGCTGCATACTGACAGCATTCCGAACAAAAGCAGCAGCAGACAGCATATTTTCTTAAATCTTTTCATCCTGTTTCCTTTCAATCGTATGTAACGGAACAATCTGCTTATAGCCAGATGTATCATTTATTTTTGTCGCCACCTGATATACATATCCCAGATTCTGCTCTGTCAGAACATCCTGCGGCGTACCGGATGCAACAATTCCTCCGTCTTTCATCAGAATTACTCTGACGTTGATTCCTTTTGACTGAAGAAAAAACGCCTGATTGGGAGAATGCGTTGCCATGAGAATTCCTTTTCCTCCGCTCATGGAAAACTTCGCAACCCGTTCAAGAAAAAGTAATTCATTGTAAAAATCCAGATGGGCCGTCGGCTCATCCATCAGAATCACGGACGTATCCTGCACCAGCGCTCTTGCCAATATAATCATCTGCATTTCTCCGCCGCTGATCTGCGTATAAGGACGGTCTGCCAGGTGCGAAATACCAATTTCATCCATGACTTTTTTAACAATTTCCTTGTCCTCCTGTCCAGGCGCTGAAAAACCTCCCATATGCGCAGTTCTTCCCATAAGAATTACCTGTCTGACTTTATAGGGAAAGGATTTGTCATGTACCTGCGGAACATACGCAACTTCCCTTGCACGCTCCTGAATTTTCATGTTCTTCACATTCTGATTTTTTATGAAAATATTCCCTTCCCGGAGCGTATGCACTCCCAGAATACTGTCCAATAAGGTACTTTTTCCGCATCCATTTCCACCCATGAGGCACAGCACCTCAGATGCATACAGATCGAAAGAAATCCGATGAAAAATTTCCCGCACATCATATGCAAAAGACGCATCTTTTACAGAAAGCAATATCTCCTTATGAGGCATTCCATCCACCGCCTTTCGTCTTTTTTAATAATACAATAAAGAACGGCGCCCCCACAATTGCAGTTAATACACCCAATGGTATTTCAGATGTGGAAATACTTCGGCTGATCGTGTCAATAACAACCATAAATACTGCTCCGATTGACGCTGAAACCGGAAGTAATTTTCGATTATCATTTCCAACGATCATACGCCCCATATGAGGAATCACCAGACCGATCCAGCCCACCACGCCGGCGAGACAGACAGCTCCTGCAGTAGACAGAGTTGCAGCTATCACGATAACCAGTTTGCTTTTAAAAACATCTACGCCCATAGAGCGGGCTTCTTTGTCGCCCATAGACAAAACATTCATTTTCCATGCATATAAAAACATTACTGCCATACCTGCGAAAATGGGAATCAAGGCCCAGAAATCTTCATAGCTCACAGACGAAACACTCCCCATAAGCCAATATACGATAGCGGGCAGTTCACTTTCAATATCCGCCAGATATTTCAATAATGTTGTCAGAGCGCTGAAAATTGATGAAACGATGGTTCCGCCCAGAATCAGCATAATCGTAGGCACTGTTTTATAAATGCGCGCAATCCAGTAGCTGAACACAACTGCAAGAATGCCAAAAGCAAAGGCCAGAAAATATGTACTTTCCATATTTTTAAATAATACAATCGCCAGCGCCGCCCCGAATCCGGCTCCGGAGCTGACGCCAAGCAGACCGGAATTTACCAGGGGATTTTTAAAAACCCCCTGGTAAGAAGCTCCGCTCACGGATAAACCGACGCCTACCGCGGCAGCCGCAATCACTCTCGGCAAACGCAAATAAACCACGACGCTGAACACCTCTTCGGATGCACTGCCTGTATTTATCCCCAGCGCCACAGCCACGGTCTGTATTACTTCCTGTACAGACACATGATAGCGCCCGATAAATAAAGATATAAGTATTGCAATAAGCGGGATCAGAATCAGAAGGATTATCCTTGCTGTTACTTTCAGTTTTTTCATCATAAACCAATCATTCCTTCTATTTTCTTATGCTTCGAATTAGCTGGGATAAAACACATCCCGCAAATAGAATTGCAAGTCCCCCATATACTGCAAAATCTTTTTCCGGCATTGCTGAAGTTTCTACTTTTCCAGGCTCCAGATCCGATACTTTCTGGATTTCTTTTTCAGCTGTTTCCTCCACAATACCCTCCTCCATCGCCTGCTGTAATTTTTGCTCCTCGATGGTTAATTCCTGACTTTCTTCTTTCGCTTCCGCGTCTGCAGCGTCATCCGTCTGCTGCACATTCTGTTCTGCAGTATCAACGTTTGCAGTACCGGCCGCTTCGGATCCGTTCGAAACAGTCTCTTTGCTTTCCGGGGTTTCCGTCACATTATTTTCTGACGTATTATCCTGTGCAGATGTATCCTGAGAATTGTCCGTTCCGCCGTCTGATCCCGATGGCTGATCCTCACCCGCACCTGTACTATTTACTGTTGTAAAGGAAAGCGTATCTGTATGCCCCACTGTGTAACCGTTTCTGGACATAAAATCAGGACTTATTGTTATGGTATATGTTGTTCCCGGCTGTAAATTGCCTGACTGAATATAGACCTCCTGGCGGTATTCAAATACGCTTGAAAAAGATACTGTTATACTGACAGAATTGCCGCTGCTGTCCTTCATAGAAATTGCATTCCTGTTATTGCTCTGCACTGCCGCATCCGCAACATTATGAGAGTAATACAGAGTGATTGTCGCATCAAGCGGTATATCTTTCTGCCCGTCATAAATAGAACTCTTCCTCATATAAAGCGGTACGCCGGGACCGTCTCCGCTTCCCCCGGGAACGTTTTCATGAGCATATACGCCGCAGGGAATCAGCAGCACGCACACCATCATCCATACTGCCACAAAAACTTTTCTAAAACATACTTTCATGATAAGATTTCCTACCTTCATAACTATGAGCCGCTCCTGAAAAAGGTAATAAATGATCCCACAACCACAAATCGGGATTGTGGGATATCACTATTTTGTTTTCTTACAGTTTATTTGTTTTTGCCAGGCATTCTGATCAGTACCGCTGCGAAACATGCAGCCGCAGCTAATAAGATGATTTCATACTGTAAGCCCCAAGCGGAATCGCCGGTTCTGGGAGCTGCAACCTGCTCTACAGAATCTGTGTCTGCAGGCTTCGTGGTATCCGGTGCATTTACATCATCACCTGCTGTGCCCGGAGTCTCCGGAGTATTGGGAGAATCCGGCGTTTCCGTCGGATCTGTCATCTCACTGCTCTGTCCGGAAATCAGAATCGTACATTCCCCATATATACTCGGGTCTGATGTCAATGTGGCGCGAACAACAATCTCTCCGTCACTGACAGCCGTCACCAGTCCGTTTTCATCAATGACAGCTTTATCACCGCCTTTTACAATACTCCAGGTGACGTCTTTATCCAGTGCATCTTCCGGCAGAACCGAGGCCTTCATCTGCAAAGTGCCGTTTTTCTCTGTTATCTGATTGTTATTGTCGTTTGTAACCTCAATGGACTGGGCCTCGCTGACATGTCTGACAACATAATTACCTCCATACACAATCATATTGTCTCCTGAAAATGTGGCATATCCGTTCTCATCTACTGTGGCATATACAACACTGGACGCATTTTCATCTTCAACCGCCAGATCCACAGCATACTTTGTTCCCCGACTTGTCTGCGTCGTATCATATGCCCCATAATAGGTAAGAGAAATCAGATCACCAGGCTCGAACTGCTTATCCTCCTCCAGAGAATCGGATAATCCTTCTGCATCAAAAGTAAATTCCCAGTCTGTAAAATAAGTTGAAAAATCACCCTTCCAGCTGAATCCCAGACACAGTTCATCATCAACAACCTCGAAATGCGTCCAGGGAGCCAGGCGAAAAGCATATGTCCATGTGCCGTCCCAGACATCCGTAAGATTATCCTTATCACTGAAGTCAAAATACATAGAACTGTTCAGTTTATTATCTGTATCATTTCCTTCATAATTTTCAAAGACTACTGCGCTGTCCATTATTCCGGAACCGCCGCTCACTCCGCCTCCGCTCCAGAATGCGCTTGGCGCTGTAAATGATGTTGATCCATTGACATTTCCGGAAATCGCAATACGATACGGATCATCCGCCGTCCCCGTTCCGGCATAAGCTGCCTCTTTCGGCGCCCGTAACGAACCAGGCGCTATCGGTTCCGCATAAACACTATTTACAGATAATCCCATCACTGCAGCCGCAGCAGCCATTGCCCCTATGAAACGGCATCCTTTTTTGGCTAAAAAACTCTGATTCATTTTTACTCCTCCCATTTTTCACAAAACTGATAAATACAGAACAAAACAGTATTTTATGTATTTATCTGTTCCAAATATAATAAAATGAAATTACGTTTTGAATTATATTGTTTTTTATTATTTGTGTCAATACTTTTAGGTAACTAATTTTTTTATATATAATAATTAGTGACTTTCCACAAAAAACAAAAAATGACATCAAAACTTTATAATCTTAAAGTCATCATTATCATAAAACGACAAAAGCCGCCCGCTCCTGATGAAAGAACAAACGGCTCTATATCTGATTTTTCATCTTACAGGAAACAAAGTTTCCTGTAAGATAAAAAATCCCCATCAATGACTGATGGGGATTCATTCACACTATACTATTTATATCTGACCTGCATAGCAGGCGGCAAAAATATCTGTACCAATTCCAGACTGGAAATTACTTGCCTGCTTTCTGTGCGATAGCTGCCTGTGCAGAAAGGAAAAAATAATGGGGTTTTTTATGAAATCACTGTTGCTCTCATTTTCTTTCCTATGTAATGAGGAAATCTGCTCGATTTCCTCTAATCTGATAATTGCCCGCCCCTTTCTGCCATCAGCAGTAAAAGTCGCCTTTGCATCAACAGTACCGTGCAAATGAATATACCAATCAAATGTCTTATCCGTTGTCGGTGTTACTCTATACACAAATTGATTGATAACATCCCGGCTAATCTTTGTACCACTAAAATCAATCAGAGTATTCAGCGTCTTAATAATCTCGTCAAGTTCTAAACCTCTTGTCGGTTGTTTGTCAGTCTCCGCAGAATTTAACTTATCTTGAAGCTGCTGAATTTCTGCATCAATCGGAACACGCATATTTTGATATTCTTCTTTTGACAATTCTCCGTCCGCCCGCATCGCAA
>CAMLYL010000040.1 GCA_946491665.1 uncultured Lachnospiraceae bacterium
GGATAATGGAAAGATAGCGGCGATCGGAAAGGATCTTCCGGTTACGGCTGATCAGATTGTGGACGCATCGGGCAGGCTTGTCCTGCCCGGCGCCCTGGATGCGCATACCCACATGGCAATGCCCTTTGGCGGAACCGTATCCGCGGACAGTTACCTGTCCGGCACAAGGGCGGCTGTCTGCGGCGGCGTGACAACGATTTTTGATTATCCGGTACAGCACAAAGGAGAGACTATCCTGGGGCTGGTGAACTCCAAAAAAGAGATTCTGGAAAAAGACGCCTGCTGTGATTATGCTTTTCATTGCTGTATTACAGATCTCAATGACGGAGAGATTCTGGATGAGATGGCAAAGGCTGTGGAGGAAGGAATCACCAGTTTTAAATGCTTCCTGGTTTATAAGAAGGAAGGCATGATGGTGGATGACGGGATGCTTGCCAGACTTCTTCTCCGGGCAAAGGAGCTGGGAGCTCTGATTAATGTTCATGCGGAGAACCCGGATCTGATTGATCTGCGGACAGAGGAGTATCTGAAAGAAGGAAAGACATCCGCCTGGTATCATTATATGAGCCGTCCCGAGTTCGTTGAGGCGGAAGCTGATAAGCGTGTGGTTCACTGGGCCAGCCATCTGGATACGCCGGTTTATCTGGTTCATATGGCCGACAAGGAAGGTCTGGAGGAATGCATCAAAGCCAAGGAAGAGGGTCATACCGTTTATGTGGAGACCTGTCCCCAGTATCTGGAATTTACCTGTGACGTATATAAGCGGGAAGACGGACGGAATTTTGTCTGCTCGCCGCCCATGAAGGATCAGGAAAGTCAGGACGCCCTGTGGACTGCTCTGAAAGCAGGATTCATTGACACTGTGGCCACCGATCACTGCCCCTTCCAGAGCTATGAAAAGGACTGGGGAAAAGATGATTTTACCAAAATCCCCAACGGCTGCGCCGGAGTGGAAAACCTGTATCCCTATATGCTGGATGCGGCCAACGCAGGAAAAATTTCTTTTGAGCGTGTGGTAGAGGTCTGCGCGACCAATGTGGCGAAAATCTTCGGATGTGACAACAAGGGAGCGATCGAAGTCGGTAAGGATGCGGATCTTGTTATTTATGATAAAGATAAGGATTTTACGATCAGCGTAAATAATATGCATTCCGACTGCGACCACACCATCTGGGAGGGCAAAAAGCTCCACGGCTATCCGGTACAGACTTACCTTCGCGGCAGGCTGGTATATGATAATGGAAACTTCGTGGGAACTCCCGGCATGGGCGAATATGTAAAAAGAAGCCATAAATAAACCGAACGGAGGGACAGGACAATGGCATACGAAGTGATAAAAATAAAAAGTGAAGCGGGCAGATGTCTGCTGTGTGAGAATGCTCCCTGCGGCAGTCATTGTCCAAATGAATATGCAGTGGCAGATATTATCCGGTCTCTCCGCTTTGAGAATCCGGCGGGAGCGGCGGAAAAATTAAATAAAACGAATCCCTGCGAGGGCTGCAGCGCTCCCTGTATGGATGACTGCCTCCGGGGAAAGATTGACAGAAGTATTGATATTCCCATGCTTCTTTCCTGTGTGGAGGAAACGGTTCCTGCGTCGGAGCAGCCGGATCTGTCCATTGATTTCTGCGGTGTCCGCTGTGAAAATCCGTTTTTCCTCTCATCCTCTGTGGTAGGAAGCAATTACGAAATGGTGGCAAAGGCTTTTGATCTCGGATGGGCGGGAGTCGCCTTCAAAACCATCGGCCTGTTTGTGCCGGAGGAAGCCTCTCCCCGGTTCGCAGCATTGGAAAAGGAAGAAAATCCCATGATCGGATTTAAGAATATCGAGCAGATTTCCGATCATACCCTGGAGGAAAACCTGGGTTATCTGAAACAGCTGAAAAAGGAGTATCCTTCCAAAGTAATCATTGCCTCCATTATGGGACAGAATGAAGAGGAATGGACGAAACTGGCAGCCCTTATGGAAAAAGCCGGTGCAGATATCATTGAGTGTAATTTTTCCTGTCCCCAGATGGTCGGCGAGGGGCTTGGAAGTGATGTGGGAACTGATCCGGAGCTGGTGGCCGCCTATACGGCAGCCACAAAGCGGGGGACAAAACTGCCGGTGCTTGCGAAGATGACTCCTAATATTACCCACATGGAGATTCCGGCGAAGGCGGCTGTCCGGGCCGGTGCGGACGGGCTGGCGGCAATCAATACCATCAAAAGTGTGATGAACATTAATCTGGAATCCTTTGTATCCGGGCCGGAGGTGGATGGAAAGTCGGCGGTGGGCGGTTATTCCGGAAAAGCAGTGAAGCCCATTGCCCTGCGTTTTATCCATGATCTGAAAAAGGAAGAAAGCCTGCAGGATGTCCCGGTCAGCGGCATGGGCGGTATTGAGACCTGGAGGGATGCAGCGGAATTTATGGCTCTGGGATGTGAGACCATCCAGGTGACCACCAGCGTAATGCAGTATGGCTACCGGATTATTGAAGATATAATCGGAGGCATGACAGATTATCTGAAGAGAACCGGCGCAGGTTTCGTAAAAGATATCGTAGGAAAAGCGCTGCCGGAGGTGATTCCCGCGGAAGAAATCAACCGCCACAGTATCGAATATCCCAAGTTCATCCGCCGGCTCTGTGTGGGGTGCGGCAGATGTTACATATCCTGTTATGACGGAGGTCACCAGGCGCTGGAGATGGATGAGAACCGTCATCCAGTGCTGGATCCGGCAAAATGCGTGGGATGTCAGCTGTGTCGTCTGGTCTGTCCTGCGGGGGCCATTACCGCCGGATCACGGATAGAAAAAGACAGGAAAATCCAGAAATCATAAATCATAAAGAAAAAGAAGGTGCAGATTATGTATACATGCAGTTTGGAACGAATGAAGGATAAAATAAAAACATTTTCTCAGTTTGGAGACGCCGGACACGGCGGAATTACCCGTTATTCTCTTTCTCCGGAAGCGATTATGGCGCGGAATGAATTCAGAAAGCGGATGGAGGCCATCGGAGCCGCCATAGAAGTAGACGATGTGGCAAATATGTATGCGACTATCCCGGGAAGTGATCCGGATGCGAAGCGGATCGTCATGGCTTCTCACTGTGATTCCGTGAAAAACGGCGGAAATTATGACGGCATTCTGGGCGTTATGTCCGCCATGGAAGTACTGGAGACCGTGGTGGAAAAGAAAATTCCCCATAAACATCCCCTGACGGCCATGATCTGGACAAACGAGGAAGGTTCCCTGTATCCTCCGGCCATGATGTGCTCGGGAATCGTCTGCTACGATTACCTTCCGGAGGATATCCGCAGCGGATTTCAATATGAAGATATGATGAATTCAAAAAGTATCCTGGATCATGAAAGCACCTTCGGGGAGGCTCTGGAAAAATCCGGTTTCAAAGGAGATAAAAAATACCGTCTTTCTCCCGAAAAATATGAATGTTATTTTGAGACCCACATTGAGCAGGGACCGATTCTGGAAGATGCCGGAAAGGATATCGGCGTTGTGGACTGTGTTCTGGGAATGTTCAATTACCGTCTGAAATTCTACGGCCAGACCACACACGCGGGAACCTTCCCCATGCCCAAGCGGAAAGACGCTTTTCTGGCAGCTGCGGAAGCCCTCTGTTATCTCCATGAGGAAATTGACAAGCTGGGATATTCAGATCTCGTATATACCACAGGTGAAGTGGTATGTCATCCCTGTGTACATACCTGCGTACCGGATTTCTTTGATTTTTCCTTTGATGCCCGCCATGAAGATCCGAAGGTACTGGACCAGGTGCTGGAAATTATAAAGAGCTGTGCGGACAGAACCTGGACCGGTTGTACCTGCGAGGTTGTAAAGGCATGGAACCGTGACACCGTATACTGGGATAAAAAACTGGTTGGTTATGTCAAAGAGGCGGCGGAGGAGCTGGGCGTATCTCACCAGTACATTCATTCCGGCGCCGGACATGACGCACAGTTTGCCGCTTATATGCTTCCCGCAACCATGATTTTCGTGCAGTCGAAAGACGGATTATCCCACTGCGAGCCGGAATATTCTTCTCCGGAGCACTGTACAGAAGGCGCTTCCGTTATGCTGAATGCAGTGTTGAAGGCTGATGCGGATTAAGACGGAGCCGGAACATAAGGAAAATTTCAGTCAGCAAATGCCTGTATGGCGGAGAGGTGAGCATATGCAGAATTATGTGATTACCATAGCAAGAGGATTCGGAAGCGGCGGAAAGGATATTGCTACCCGGCTGGGTAAGGAACTGGGAATTCCCTGTTATGAGAGACAGATTCTTACCATGGCTTCCGATCAGAGCGGTATTGATGAGAGCGTTTTCGTAGAAACAGATGAAAAGCTGCGTGGAACCTATCTGGCAAATGTTTTGAGAGGGATGCCCATCAGCGAGACCGTGGAACCCATGGAAAAGGATTTTATCTCCGATGTAAATGTATTTAATATCCAGGCGGATATTATCCGTACCCTGGCAAAAACACAGAGCTGTATCATTATCGGAAAATGTGCGGACGATATTCTCCGCAGTTATGAGAATGTCATCAGCGTGTATATTGAAGCGCCCCGGGCCGCCTGTGTAAAATCCATCATGGAAAAGATGCATGTTTCCCAGAAACGGGCCAATTATCTGATCCAGACAACGGACCGGTATCGGGCGAAATATTACCGTTATTATACTTCGGGAAAGGACTGGACCAATCCCATCAATTATGACATGGTTCTCAACAGCGACCGGGTCGGACGGGAAAAATGCGTACAGATCATAAAAGAATATATTAAGATCAAATTTGGTGAAATTCCGGATGAAAAAATATAGGGATCCGCCCCAGGCAGATACCGGGAAATGTCATGCAGAACCATCAGATAAAATAAGGAAGGTTTTCCGGGTATCTGCATGCATCGGATACCCGGAGAATCTTCCTTTTTTTATCCCTCCTGTTATACGTAGCTGACGGGAGGGATTTTAGCATATCGCGGAATATTATTTTTTGAGAGAATTACCCATGGCGATCACATTTTCCAGCTTTGCGTTCATGGGAACTTCACATCCGGATCCCAGCATGACGCCGCCTTTCATACAGATGTCCGTAATCAGGCCTTCACAGTATTCGCTCACTTCGTCCGGAGTGCCGTAGGCAAGCATGGCGGCGGGAACATCTCCCCGCATACTCTGCCAGCCTTCCAGGATTTCATAGGCTTTCCGCATGTCCGTGTCGCCGTCAAACTCAAAATGGACACTTCCCTTCGGAACCTGTTTGAAGTATTCCAGCATGGGAAGCCAGTTCCCGTCTGCATGAACCACGGAGGTGATGCCCTCTTTCCAGAAAGCCTCGATCATCATTTTCAGGCCGGGCCAGCAGAACTCTTCAAAGGCATCCGGAGAAACGAAAGTAGCGCTGGAGCGCATGGCATAGATTCCGGCGCGGCTTCCGTGAACCTGCTTAATGGTGCCTACGGTCTGTCCGATGACTGCGGGAGTACTTGCCAGAATGACCTCTTTTACCTTATCAGGATAGTCGTAGAGATCATAGCAGAACTCTTCCATTGTGTGGGACTGGGATAATGTATCAAAAATCGGGGCGCAGGCGCTGTGGCTTAAGGGAGCGATTCCCTGAGGCAGGAAGTGCATGGCCATTTTTGCCATATTCTGTCCCATCTTGTCAAAACGCGCAAAGAGCTGCCCCGGATCGGTATAAGGGGGATTCTGGATCTTGCAGAGAAGCTCGCCGTTCCAGTTCTGCCATCCCATTTTCAGAATACGATCATACTCTTCTCCCTCCTGAAGTGTAAACAGATCGGTTTCAACGAACTGATACAGTGCGTTGTCATCCAGATCTTTTCCGGGTACGCGGACAGGAAGTCCCATAATGAATACCGTATCCTGAGTAGCGGTACACATCATCACATCCGGTTTTCCGACTTTCTCAAAAGTGATGTCCAGAGCTTCGATATTCTTATCTATATTCTCCATCATATCCTTCTGAGAAATCCCGGAGCAGGTGCCTGCCCATGTCATTATCTGCGGAAAGTAAGGGATTTCACTGCGGTCATTGGGTTTCTCCAGCCGGAGCATTTTCTGAAATTTTTCTTCTGAAGTCATTTGCCTGTTCCTCCTTGTTATTTTTATGATGTGTTTTTATTTCAACATAAACAGGGGTGATTTGAAACATATATTTTGTACAGTTCTACAATAAAAACTATTGAATATTAGTATATAATATACTAATATCTATAATATAAGAAGTTCTGTCAGAAATAATTCTCAGAGAATCTTTTCATAATTGCCGGAAGGAGCAGCAGACAGGGATAATGAAGCTGAGTATGTGGATGTTTGCAGACTGGCTTGCGGACTTTCATCCCAAGCCTGATATTAAATTGAATCAGTTTGAGATAGAAGCAGTCAGACTTTTTACTTCGGATCTGAATCTGGATACACATACTATGTATGTAGGGAGATTGCGGGATTTATTCAAAAATGGCAGTGACAATATTATCTGCGTGCATAATAATGACATGATTCTTCTGGATACAGCAGAGCTGGAAGAGGTACTGAATTGCGTCCTGAATGCTCTTGCTTTTTATACAGGATGGGATAATACAATGATGAATCTTCTGACCTCCGGCGCCATGCTCCAGAATCTGATGGATGCTTCGGCGGAGGTTCTGAAGAACCCTGTATTTATCCTGGATTCCGGTCAGCGCCATCTGGCGCATAACCAGAATTACGGAGTTGGCGAAGTGGATGAACTCTGGGATTATCTTCTGGAAGGCGGAAGCTGCGATATGGATTTTCTGATCAGCTTTAATAAGTTTGATCCCGACCGTCTCGGACGAAAGGGAATCTATACCTATGAAGAGCCGGTTTTTCCGAATAAGGCATGGCATTATAATTTTTTGCTGGACGGGAATTTTCTTGGTTCCGCCACATATATCGGTCTGGATGATACCGTAACAGAAGGAATGCGAAACAGCTTTTTCCTTTTTTGCAGATATGTGGATCAGTGGTTTCAGCTGCATATTCTGGAACAGGAATCATTGATTCTGGACGAGCAGATCCGTGCTGTCATTTCGGATGAAGATGTGGACAGCGGAGAGTTATGCCGCAGGCTGACCCTTTATGGATGGAAAGAGAATGATTCTCTGATTTTCTTTAAACTGGACGCTCCTTATCAGCCTTTTAATATTAACGCGCATCTCTGCCATACTCTGAACGCCGATTTTTCGAACCTGTACGCAGTTACAACGGATTTGTCTATCTGTATTCTGTGCAATATTTCCATGGTATCTTTGCAGGAAACAAAAAACAGGCTCCTGCCATGGCTGAAAACCAGCAAATACTATGCTACAATGGGGCAGATTTTTTCGATGACGGATTCCTTTTACAGTCATTACAGATATGTGGAAAAAATATCTGCTTTTGTGGGAAAAGAAACCGGAAATATTTACAGCGGGAAAAAATATGTTTTTTCTTATATTTTGTCTGAAATGCAGAATACTGTAGTGTCCGAGGCGCTTCATCCTGCGCTGAAAGCCCTTCGGGAATATGACCGCAGACATCACACGGCATTTTATGATACCCTGCATATATACCTGAAGAATGAGCGAAATATTGCAGAAACTGCCCGGGAATTAAATCTGCACCGCAATTCTCTGCTTTACCGGCTGAAACGGCTGGAAGAGCTTCTGAAGGAAAATCTGGATGATCCCGTCGTGCGTCTGCACATACTTCTTTCTTATGAGATAGAGAATGCGCCATAGCGGCAAACGCTTTCTGCATTGATCTGAATTTATAAAAGTATTATGGCAATGCGGACTGAGCTAAAACATTAATTGAAACGAGAGGAGGAATTTTAATGAAAACGAGATATCTTGTGGCTGCCTGTCAGATGGATTCGCAAAATAACAAGCAGGCGAATCTCAGAATTGCAGGGGAAATGATTGCGGAGAATGCCGCAAAAGGAGCTGAAATTATTGCTTTTCCTGAAACTGTGAATTTTATGGGAAAGGGATATCGTCATCAGGCAGAGCCGGTTCCCGGGCCTACGACAGATTTTTTCTGTGAGCAGGCGGCAAAACATAAGGTCTGGATAGTCAGCGGGAGTTTTCCGGAAGAGCAGGAAAACGGGAAACCATATAATACTCTGATACTGGCTGATCCGGAGGGTAATATCCGCTGCAGATACAGAAAACTGCATATGTTCGATGTGGAGGTTGAGAATACTCCTTCTTACAAAGAATCCGATCATAACACGGCCGGAAATGAAATTGTACTTGTAGATACAGAGCTGGGACGGCTGGGATTTGCC
The DNA here is from genome assembly GCA_946491665.1 of uncultured Lachnospiraceae bacterium. Taxonomy (GTDB): domain Bacteria; phylum Bacillota; class Clostridia; order Lachnospirales; family Lachnospiraceae; genus Eubacterium_I. The sequence goes on from CAMLYL010000040.1 coordinate 8,311, forward strand.
ATCTGTTATGATCTTCGCTTTGGCGAAATGTTCCGGATTATGGCGCTGCAGGGCGCTCAGGTGATTTTTCTTCCGGCCAGCTTTACCATGAACACCGGAAAAGATCACTGGGAGACGCTGCTGCGGGCCCGCGCCATTGAAAACGGAGTATATATTGTAGCGCCCAATCAAATGGGCAAAAAGACCAATATGCTGGCCTATGGGAAATCAATGATTATTGATCCCTGGGGGGATGTAATTGCCAGAGCCAGTGATAAAACCGGCAGTATTCTGGCTGAGATTGATCTGGATTATCTGGAAAGAGTGCGCCGACAGATCCCTTCCCTGGAAAACAGACGGAGAGATATGTATGAGGTGATGGGGGAAAAGGTGAGGGTTTACCCCGGAAAATAAAGGAGAATAATTTACGTCATGAAGATCACAAAAATATGCGGTGTATTTTTCAGCCCCTGCGGCAGCGTGGCAGAAATTATAGGACGAATGGTGCGGTATGCATCGGAACACCTGGGAGTTCCGATGGAAATTTATGATTTTACATTACCTGCCGCCAGAGAAAATAGTTATACTTTTAATGAAAGTGATCTTGTATTTTTTGGAACGCCGGTTTATGCCGGCCGTGTTCCCAATAAGATTATGCCCTTCATAAAAGACGCCTTTTACGGAAAAGGAGCAGCTGCCGTGCCGGTCGTTGTGTTTGGAAACCGGAACTTTGATGATGCTCTGGTGGAACTGCGGAATTTGCTGGAGGATAATGAATTCCATACCATAGCGGGGGCAGCGGTTGTGGCAAGACACAGTTTTTCAAAGGTAATTGCCGCAGGCCGGCCGGATGAACAGGATTTTGAGAATATCTTCAGCTTTACGGAGCAGATCCTTGCGAAAGCGGGCAGGACACCGCAGATAAATGTACTGCCGCCAGTCACTGTTCCAGGAACGAACCCGCCGGAAAAATATTATGTGCCCCTGGGAATTGACGGGCATCCGGCGAAGTTTTTAAAGGCGCTCCCAAGAACAGATCTGGAAAAGTGTGATCACTGCGGCATTTGCGCAGAAAAATGTCCCATGGGATCCATTGACCGGGAAAATCCGGGATTGATTACGGGAATCTGTATCAAATGTCAGGCCTGTATTCGGAAATGTCCCGCCGCAGCAAAGTATTTTGACGATGCAGCGTTTCTGTCACATAAGCAGATGCTGGAGACAAACTATGTCCGTCGGACAGAGTCCGGATTTTTCATTGACTGATGAATTAAAATTTGTTCTGAATCCGTTCCAGGTACCCTGTCATATATTCCGCCCAGGAGTACTGGGACATAAACTTCCCCGGGTAAGAGAGTTTTGTACCGGTTCCTTTCATGAAATCATAGTAATCGCAGCTTACCAGGAAAGTATTTAAAGCCATGCTGTTATAGCTCTCTTCGATGATACTTTCCGCGTGATATTTTCGTAACGTGCTGAGCATGGAAGAAACCATTTTCTGGACATATGTCTGCTGTTTTCTGTCATAGAGTCCATCTTCAAATAACAGTGCTGCGATTTCCCTTACAGTACAGGAAGCGCCGTGAAGATATACCAGATAAGCCAGTACTTCTTTTGCCCGGCTGCATTCGAAATGAAGAATTCTGTTATCCGGAGTAAACACATCAAAATTTCCAAAACAGTGAATTTTGAGAAGAAATGCATTGTCCCGGCCCTGGTTCCGGTATTGAAGATCTGAGACCTCCGCTTTGATCTTTTCAGCGGTGACCGGTTTCATAATATACCCGCCGACATGCAAGCTCATAGCCGCTCCTGTAAATTCACTGAAACTTGTCACAAAGATAATATGAATTCTCGGACAAAGCGTTTTTAATTTTCTTGCAAGATCCACACCGCTCATTCCTCTCATCTGAATATCGAGAAACGCAATGTCACAGGAATTCTCTCTGGCAAATGCCAGAAGTCTGGAAGAAGAGAAAAAATCATAAACAGCCGCCTCCGGATAGGCTTTCCTGATTGCGTCTGTCAGCACTTCAAGTGCCTGTATTTCATCATCGGCTACCAGAATTTTCATAATCTTCTCCCTTCTTCAAAATAATAATTTCAGCAGTGCTTTTCCCCGGAACACTGTCAGTCGCTGAAATTTCGCTGCACACAGGATGCATTTCATATAATTTTTTGCGAATATTTTTTTGCGCCTGTATGTTCCTTTTTGCCGGAATATAATTTCCGGATCAACCCTCCCGCACCGGTATCATAAACACATAATATGCTACAGGTATTATTATATATAATTCTGTGTAATTATCAAAACAATTTTAGAAAATTTTTCGCTTTTTCTGTCTTTATTTATGCGTGAGTTTTAAAGAGAAGACATGCTTCGTCAGAAGACAGATGATAGTCGGCGGATAAATTGTTTTTCAGAGCTCTGCAGTATATTTTATGCTCAAACTTGACATAACATATTCAGAGGGGTAAATATATATCTGAAATAACAGTTAAAGGCATAAAAATATAAAGAAAGCTGGGAAAAAATGATATTATATTTTACAGGTACGGGAAACAGCCGTTTTGCAGCTGAATTATTATCGGAAAAGACCGGAGACGAACTTGTATCACTGAATAATATTTTAAAAAGCGGTTCCGAATGGGAATTTCATTCAGACAGACCATTTGTTTTTGTGGCGCCGGTATATGCATGGAGACTTCCGGAAAAAATAGAAGAAATACTGAAGAAAGGCAGATTTTGCGGAAGTCGGAAGGTGTATGTTGCAGCAACCATGGGGAGCCATGCAGGTCTGACAGCAAAGTACTGCAGGGATATTATAACAGCAAGAGGAATGGATTTTATGGGCTTTTCCGGAATCTGCATGCCGGATAATTATCTGGTTTCATACCGGATGATGGAGTCGGAAGAGGCGGTTCGGAAGATACGGGCATGTTTGCCGGAACTCGCCCGTATTGCAGAGATTGTCCGGCTGGAACAGCCATTGGAGGATACGGAAACAAGGAAGGCATATGACCGTTTTCTCTCCGGAACCGTTAATTGGAGTTTTTATCATTTCATGGTTCACAACAGCCGTTTCACGGTTTCATCTGACTGTATTCGATGCGGACAGTGCGTCCGCGTCTGCCCAGTCAATAATATTGCACTGAATGAAAACAGAATATCATTTGGCCAGGACTGTATGTTTTGTCTGAGCTGTATTCATATGTGTCCGGTGCATGCCATTGATTATAAAGGAAAAGCAAAGAAAAACGGATATTATAGCTGTCCGCCGGCTGCGGACATTCTGAAAACAGATTAAAGGAGAGGTGACAGATGTATTGTATTACAGACAGCAGATTTTGTCAGTTTGACTATCAGCAGTGGGTACACTATTTTAAGCATAATGCCCGGCACAGACTGAAAATAGACTTTTCGGAAGAATCCCGATTGTCTCCGGATATCAGAAAGCTGATCTTTCCTTCTGTCTCAGCTTTTCAAAAAGGTGAGCAGAGTGAAGGAATCTGTCTCCGGCGGGCTGCCAAAGAGTTTGCAGCAGAGAAAAGCGAAGCTTTTTATCCGGAGGCCGTAAAATGGTTTATTAAAGAAGAAAATATGCATTCCGCTTATCTGGCACAATATATGAAATGGCATGGTGTGCCTCGGCGGCAGAAAAATATTCTTGATACGTTTTTCAGAAATATGAGGCGGAAAAGCGGTATTTACTCCGAAGTAACTGTGCTGATTACAGCGGAAATTATTGCTTTGTCCTATTATACGGCGCTTGGAAATGTGACAGGTTCACAAATTTTAAAACAGATTTGCCGCCAGATGCTTCATGATGAACTGCCACATGTGATTTTCCAGTCCTATACTCTGAGTCATTTTAAAAAGAGCACCAGAAATACGTCTGAACGTATATTTCTGATGCGTCTAAGCTGCCGCGCTGTCTGGACAGTCTACGGCAATGTGTTCCGGGCTGGCGGATATACATACCGCAGATTTTTATCAGACAGTATGAAATATCTTCGTCAGTCATTTATTCTGTCAGAAAAAATGCGCTGATCCGGGGAACGGATCAGGCGTATTTTACAGACGGAGAAGGATTTTCGAATTTCTGAATGCTCTCTGACAGTCTGTTCAGTATCAGATGCTCTTCCTCCTGATCGTTCTGATAAGGGCTGCTGAACATATACAGCTTTCGAGGGCTGTTTTTTCTGCAAAGCCAGTAGTCTCTGTTGGCAATTACGGAATCTTCATGTGAAACCTCCACGAAATAACCGTGCTGATAATGGTATCTGGCTATTACAGCGATTCTTCTTTCCATACTTTCTCCTTTCCTGAGCATTGACATTTATATTATGATTCCGGAGTGCCGGAACTATGAACGATAACGCCTTTACCATAATATCATAAAAATAAATAAAGTGAAGTATTGACCTTTTCGGATTTGTCGTTCTCACGACTGGCTATAAAAACTTTCCGGTATGCTGTTGCCATCTGTCGTTGGTTTCCCTTTATTTATATTATTTATAAACAACATAGTTTCTTTCTTTCTATTAGTATCAACAAAAAATGGCGGAAAGTGTTGAAAACTCTGGATTTTTTCAAATGATTTAACGGACATTTACAGGCTAAGAACACGCCGGCTGTGGGAAAAGATACGGCCGCCGGTGGGAGAAGAAAACGACATTTATGGGATGCAAAAAAACGGGAAGAACAAGCGGTTTATGGGAAAAGAACATGTCATTTATGGGCTAAGAGCAAGATAAATATGGGTCCTATAAATGTCTGGTAAAAAAAATTGTGGAAAATAAAAGAAAGAAGTGGATAAATATGGGATATTTCGGGGGAAGAAACAGACATTTATAGGATGTATAGTGGAAGAAACAGACAAAAAAAGGATCTTTCGGAAAAAAGATATGGACAAAAACTGGAGGTAAAAAGTGAAAGAAACGGATATTTATAGGAGAAACGAAGTAAAGAAACGGACAAATATAGGATAATTTAGTAAAAGAAACAGACATTTTTAGGATGCTTTTGTGAAAGAAGCGGACATTTGCAGGATGGAGCTAAAAAAGAAACAGACATTTCTGGGAGTTCAGGATGGGAAGGAACGGACATTTTTGGGATGCTTTTGTGAAAGAAGCAGACATTTATAGGAATATGTCAGGAAGAAGCAGACATTTTTGGGATGTGTAATCGGAAAGGAACGGACATTTCTGGGAGTATCAATATAGAAGAAACAGACAAATTTGGGATCCTGTCAGAAAGAAGCGGACAAATTTGGGATCCTGTCAGAAAGAAGCAGACATTTCTGGGATGCCTAAGAAAAAGAAACGGACATTTACAGGAAGATGATCCCAAAAGAAGCGGACAAATATAGGAAGCATAAGAAAAAGAAACAGACATTTCTGGGATATTATTTGAAAGAAGCAGACAAATATAGGATGGGGATTTGGAAGCGAACAGAGTTATAGTATGGAGTTTCCAAAAAGAAACGGACAAAACAAGGAAATTTTCATTGACAAATGCATGATTTGACGGCATAATTAAGGATACTTTTAGACTTGATTAACAGGATGGAAAGAAATAGATGACAAAGGATGAAATGATTTCAACGGAATGCAGTATGTTTCCGGATATGCTGAAAAAAAGTAATTTTCTGATTTCTTCGGTTTACCGGGCGACTCTGCTGGAGAATAAAGTTCTGGCCCTGGCTCTGACGAAGGTGAATCTGAATGAGGAAGGCCGGCCGGTTGCCACCTTAAAGACGAGAGAGATCAAGCAGGTGCTTCATGTGACGGGAAATGCCATGAGCACTTACCTGAAGGATGTGGCTACCTCTCTGGCAGGGCGGACCATGTTTGTAGAGTCGGAGGACGGGAGCTTTCAGTGTATGAATCTGGTGGGTGTTGTCAGTTATCAGTCCGGTACAGGAACGATGGAGATTAAGTTCGAGCCTGAGATCAAGGATTATATTTTTGACCTGAAGGCAAACTTTACCATGCTGGATATTCCCATGATGCTTTCTTTCCGGTCCGGCTGGTCGTATCGCCTGTATGAGCTGTTGTCTTCGAAAGCTTATCATTCCAAATATGATAAGGATACAAGTAATATATTCCATATCAAGTACGGGGTTTCGGAGCTGAAGCTCCATCTGGGAACGGTTCAGATAAAGGATGACAAGGGCAAGATCAACCGGGATATTCAGCGGGAGCTGGAGAAAAAAGAGATAGATTATGATTATATTGTCAATGAACTGGTGCATGAGAAGCTGAAATCCTTTGATAAATGGTGCGATTTCAAGCGCCGGGTGCTGGATGTGGCGGTAAAGGAGATCAACGAGAAGTCGGATCTGCATGTGGAATATAATCTTCTGCGGGGCGGCCGCGGAGGCAGAATCTACGGAATTGATTTTGAGGTAACCCGCCAGGAGGTGGTTGTCGAGGATACAAAAAAGGAACCGGTAAAGGTTCCAGGCGCAGAAGAACTGGATGGTCTGGCTGATCAGGTACTGGAGATTATAGAGGAAAAGATCAAGATCAGCGAAGCAAAAGCGCTCCTGAAGGCTGCAGATTACGATCTGAGCCGGATTGAGCAGGCATATTCTCTGGCCTGCAAACAGGAAGAGATACATAATCTGATGGGATGGATGACAGCTGCGCTGCAGCACGGATATGAGGACCGGCCGATTCATAAGGTCAGGGGACAGGCTGCGGAAGAAACGGTGGAATTCGATGCGTTTATGGATGAACTGCGGGAGAAGAAGGCAGTGAATTCCTGAAAAATACCCCCTTCTATGTTCAGAAATGTTATAGAAGGGGTATTTTTTATGGAACTGGTTCGGGAAAGCGTGTATAATAAAAAGAGCAAACGTGATATTGGAGGTATTTTTTATGGAACAGCAGTTTTTTACAAATGAAATTATTTTATCCTGGCTTCAGTATTTTTCGAAAAACACACCCATAGACCTGGAAAAGGTGAAGATGATTGATATTACCCGGAAAAATAAGAACCTGATTCCCACAGTAGAGTCACATAAAGCGGTGCTGGTTTTTACGGCGGCGGGAAACCCTGATATTTTTTATCGGATGTGGAATGCAGGACTGGGCGAATGTCAGGTGTGGTATAATGAAGGATCGGAGCCTGTGGGAGAGGTGAAGACCGATAAGCTCTGCGATATGATTAACCGGGGCATCAATGCTTCCGCCGGAATGCTGATCGTAAATCCCAATGCGCGGAATACATATAAGATCGGCATGGATAATCAGAATTTCCGCCGGGGATCCATTCATTATGTGGGAAGTGAGATACGTTCCGTGATTTTAAATAAGATGCAGGTGGGCCGTCAGGACGATATCTGCGTGATCAGCGGCGAGAGCATTGCCATCGAGGCGGGCATTATAGCTATTGAAGGTTCTGTGGTTGCGGTGGAATATAATAAGGATGACCGCGCTACTATGGAGGATAATATTGATCATTTCGGTCTTCATAATATTCAGGTGATTGATCATGTGGATGAAGAGACGATGAAGGACTGCCCGGTTCCTTCTCTGGTGTTTATGGTGGCTTCTGCCAGCATGGAGCAGGAACTGGAATGCCTGACAAAACTGAATCCGAAAATCAGCGTGGTGGTATATACGCTGGATTTCGGTGTGGCGGCCAATATTTCGAAGACTTTTGAAAAGTATGGGATTAAAGATACAGAAGTGATTCAGGTTTCCGTATCGAAGCTGAATCATAAGAATTCTTTTGAACAGCAGCCTGCACCCTGGATTATTTCCGGAAAGGCAGACAGATAGACGACAGCTGAAGTAGGAGGACTGCAGGAAAAATAAAAAAGCGATACAGAAAGAAGGATTATTATGGATATAAAGAGAAGCTGTGTGGACTGCGGGGTAGGAAATTGTAACTGGGAAGAGGGGAGTTTTCCCGATTTCTGTCTGTCTACACATATGGATCAGGATGTGCTGGCAGAGGCCATGGAAGAGTATAAGAAAGAGGACATTAAAAAGGTGACGGTCGCAGCCGCGGAAGTGGAGGCAGATAATTACCTGAAAATGACCCGTCTGGAGGAGACAATTGAGTTCGCGAAAAAGATCGGGGCAAAAAAGATAGGAGTAGCTACCTGTCTGGGACTTCTGAGAGAGTCACGGATACTGGCAAAGGTTCTGAGAAGTCATGGATTTGAGGTTTACGGGGCAGCCTGTAAATGCGGTACCCAGAGGAAGGTAGATGTGGGAATTCCTGAGCGTTGTGATAAGGTTGGATTTAATATGTGCAATCCCATTCTGCAGGCAAAACTCCTGAATGCGGCCGGGACAGATCTGAATGTTCTCATGGGTCTCTGCGTCGGACATGACAGTATGTTTTATAAATACTCGGACGCTCTGGTGACAACTCTGGTGGCAAAGGATCGTGTGATGGGTCATAATACGGTTGCGGCTCTTTATCAGGCGGATCAGTATTATAAGAAAGTTTACGGCAGCGAGGGGTGAGATTTTGGCAAAAGTTCTGTTATTTCAATGCGGTAATGAGATGGAGATCCGTCAGGCGCTGACACCCATGAAGATATCGGTGGCGTCAGTGCCGGCTGAGCATTTTTATCTGACTCTGGGAGAACTGGAAAAGGGAGGGGCGGCCTCTGCCGCCTCCTCCGGAGAGGAGACTTTATTCGGATCCGGGAGCCCATACCCTGCGGAGAGCCTTATGGTAATGTGTGATGTGACGGAAAAGCAGATGAACCGTCTCCTGATGGAGCTTCGGCGCAGGGAGATCCGGATTGATTACAAGGCGGTGCTGACGGACACGAACCGGAACTGGAATGTGGGACAGATGTATCTGGAAATGGCCAGGGAGAGGGCGATGTATCTGCAGATGAAAAAATAGTACAGTATCAGAATACAGGGAGGGGTAATAAAGTGACAGATCATAAGAATCTGAAGATGTTCAAGGAGAAAGTGAGTGTCAGGGATGAAGAACTTATACGGGAGATCCTGAAGCGCTGCCGGGTGGCAGTTGTGGGGATACACGATGAGCCATATCCCTACTGTGTTCCCATGAATTACGGTTTTGAGTGGGAGGATCAGCTGATATTTTATTTTCACATGGCCACAGACGGGCACCGGATCCGGCTTTTGAAGCGGGATAACCGGGTTTCCATGGCGATATATGAGTTTCTGGACCGCCATGGATATAAACGGGTTCACAATGAGCCTCATGATTACCGCAGCGTGATGGCTTACGGCAGAGCGGAAATCATCTGTCCGGAGCAGGAGGAGGAATATCTTCATGGTATGAATGTTCTGCTGGCCGGCCAGCGCTGGCCGCTGATCACGCGGATTACGCCGGATATGAAAAACAGAATGCTGATTCTGAAAATTACTGCAGATATTGTTACCGGGAAGGCCCAGTATCCTGTCAGCAGCCTGGACGAGGTGCCGATTCCGCCCAACATTCCTCTGGACTGAAATCAGAATAACTCCTGTATCATGACTCGAGAGAGTCTTAAATTTTTAGTCAAAAAGATTTACATAATAAACTAAAAATAGCGATTATATCACTGAAAACCTTGACATATCGGTAAAAATAGTTTATATAATATACATAACTATTATGTATACAGGAGGGTAAGAAGAGATGTTAATGAATATGAAAGAGTTACTCGCTGTGGCCAATGAGCACAATTTTGCGGTTCCGGCTTTCAATATCAGTGATTACAACATGTTCAACGGTATTATGGAAGTTTCTGAGGAGAAGGAAGCACCGGTGATTCTTGCGATTCACCCGGATGAGTTAAATCTGATTCATCCTGAGATGGTGGCGGGAATGATTGCCAGAGTAAACAAATCCCCCATTCCGGCAGCCATTCATCTGGATCATGGTTCCAGCTTTGATCAGGTATTGGCGGCGATTCAGGCAGGATTTACATCTGTGATGATTGATGCGTCCAGCCTTCCCTATGAGGAAAATGTTGCCATCTGCAAAAAAGTGGCGGATGCTGCTCATGCAGTAAATGTTTCTGTTGAGGGTGAACTTGGAACCATCGGCAACACAGATTCTCATGAGACAACAGCTCCCGATGAGATTCTTTATACAGATCCGGAGCAGGCAAGAGATTTTATTGAAAAAACAGGAATTGACTGTCTGGCGATTGCTATCGGCACCTGTCACGGGATTTATCCGAAGGATAAGAAGCCGGAGTTGAGAATTGATATTCTGGATGAGATTAAAAAAGCGGTTACTGCGCCTCTGGTACTTCACGGCGGTTCCTCCAATAAGGACAGCGAGATAGCAAAGGCAGTGGAGCATGGTGTAAATAAGATTAATATTTCTTCTGACATCAAAGTTGTTTATTACAATAAAATGCGGGAAGTTCTGAAGGACGAGAGTCTGAGAGAGCCTTTTGCCATTCAGCCGGCCTGTCAGGCGGCAATGAAAGAAGTTGCCGTCCAGAAGATTGAGCTGTTCCAGGCGGACGGCAAGGCAAAGCTGTATCAAAGATAATGAAAAGAGGTACAAATGATAAAGGACCCCGGAGATCCCATTCAGGATTTCCGGGGTCTTAAGCTTCATTTGTTTTCATTGGAAGGCAGATTGAAAACAAAGCTTAAGCTTTTACATACATCTGTTCAACGTCCGTAATGCGCTGAACTTTCGGGGCGGAGCCGCCTCCGGCGAAATCACAGCTCAGCCAGATATCCACCAGATATTTGGCTACCTCTACGCCGATGACCCGCTCGCCCATACACAGGATCTGCGCGTTGTTGCTTTTTCTGGATCGCTCGGCAGAGTAGGGGTCATGGCAGACTGCGGCCCGGATGCCCGGCACCTTGTTTGCGGTAATGCACATGCCGATTCCCGTTCCGCAGACCAGGATGCCCCGGTCAAAATCTCCGGCGGCGACTGCGGCGGCTACCTTCTGCGCCACATCGGGATACAGTATCACTTCGCCTTCATCTGCGCCGAAATCTGTATATTCTATGTTGTCCTTTGTGTCTAAATGTTTCATGATGGCAACCTTCAGATGGTAGGCAGCCTCATCACATCCGATTGCTATTTTCATTTTGTTATCTCCTCGTAAATTACATTGCCTCCGCAATTTTTTTCAGATTTGCCAGGCCGTCTCGGGCCAGATCCTCTCCGGTGGGAGCGAAATTGCGCCAGATGGCGCAGTTGCCCGCCAGCTCTTCAAAGCTGGGATCGAAAGATTCGATGACCAGGGGACCGGTATAGCCGATTTCATGCAGAGCGGCAAAAAATTCCCGGAAAGGCACCAGTCCGGTACCGGGAATTCCCCGGTCGTTTTCATTGACATGGACATAGCCCAGATACTGTTTTCCGCAGGTTTTTACTGCGCCGGAAAAGCTCTTTTCCTCCCGGATCATGTGGAAACAGTCCAGATGCACCTTCATGTTGTCGTATCCCACATCCCGGCAGAAGGCAACAGCGTCTTCCGCGATGTTCAGGAAATGCGTCTCAAAGCGGTTGACGCATTCCACACAGATACAGACATTTCCGGTTTCTTTTGCGTAAGCGGCATTTTCTTTCATACATTCCACCGCCCAGGCCCATTCCTGTTCTGTCCGGGGCTTTTTGGTCAGATATCCCCAGGCGGCGTAATTGACGCCGCCCAGGATGGGGGATTCCAGATAATTGCAGATGTCAATGGCCCTTTTCATTGCTGCCACGGATGCTTTCCGGATTTCCGGATCCGGGGAAATCGGGTTGGTCTGATCTGTCAGTGTAGTAGTGCAGACGCAGTCTATGCCGGTTTCCTGAAGTTTTTCCTTTACCGCTTCCATGGGGAACGTGAAAGGATTGGAAATGGCGAAGTCGATCACTTCGAATCCCATTTCCTTTGCCTTGGGGATGATCCAGAGATCTTTTTCGGAAAAGTTTTCCGCCCAGATAAAACTGTCTACTCCGAATTTGAAATACATGGGGAACCTCCTTATACGGTCTTCGGCACTTCCGGATTGTTGTTGGCAAAATTCTGAAGTATTACGAGAGGCTGATAAGCGCTGGTGTTTTTAATGACAACGCCTTTCTTTGCGGCTGCGTCAGAGACAAAGAACTCGTCGCCGGTGATATCTTCATAGCGAACCAGTTCAGGAGCCTCGCATTCAAATGCGCCGAAACTGCCGTGTCCCTGGATAACAAGGGCGCAGTAGCAGGCGGAATCCTTCAGTATATAGGACTGGCCCGGATGCACGGTAACTTCCTTTGCCGCTACCCACTCATTTGCGTAGGCTACCCATTTTTCTGCAGCGGCCTCTGAATCGCATCTGGTTTTCGGCGGACGGTAGTAAGTCTGTTTATAGTCAGATCTGGTGCTTTCCTCCCAGTCGATCTGATTGAAGATGGCCTCCAGATTGTCCTTATCTTCTTCAGGAGCGCAGTCGGTCAGCATGTGGTGCGGATTTACCTCTCCCATGGTGACATTTTCCATAATGGTGTTGACATCGCTGTTCCACTGAGGCTCATAGGTCACGAGAGACGCCGGTGCGTGAATGACTCCTGCAGGGGTGTACCAGCCGGTTCCCAGTTTGATGCGGAAGGCTCGGGACAGCTCTGTAATACGCGTATCTTTCACATCATAGTTCCGAAGGCATTCCATAACCTCTTCCTTTGTAGTGGAAGGGTCGAAACCAAAATAGGTCAGAGGCATTCTTCCCAGATATCCGCTGTTATACTGGGGAGGAAAATAATAAGCTTCCGGTTTTCCGTGCATACCGATCCGGTTAGCCATTTCTTCTGTCAGATGAAGATGATGGAATAATGGTTTGTCATAATCATACAGTTTGGCGAATGTGGGCCAGGTTCCGTATTTTTCCATCAGATCTTCACCGACCAGATCTGCCCCCAGTTCATCCACGTAGTCTTTGAAAAGACGGGTTTCTTTTTCGGCGGCATTTTCCAGAACGAAGCTCATGCCCTCCGTTTCGCCTGTTTTCGGTCCGTTTAATGCTTTTGCGATGGAACCAAGCCAGCGCTCGCAGATGGCGCCTCTGTCCATCCCCAAAGCAAAATAGTCGTCCGGATGCAGGCGGAGCCGTTTACCGGGTTCGTTAAATCCCCGGGGAACCCAGGTGGGCATTAAATGCAGGATTCCTTCTCCTGCCTGAAAAACTTCACGAATTGTCATAAAAATACCTCCTTAAAAAGTTTATAATATAAATTATCTTGCTTTATATTATCACAGAAAGATAAAAAAATAAATATATATTCACGAAAAATACAGTAGAAAAGTGATATTAAGTTGACATAATAAACAAAATGGAATAGAATGAAAACAAAAAATGGGAGAAACAGTTACAAAAACAGGGGATTTTACATATGGATATGCAGAAAAAGTATGAAGAGTGTTTTTTTATGTACCGGGAAATGGAGAAAAAAAATAGAGGAATGAATCCCGGTATTATTATGGGTTATACCAGTGATCTGGACGCTGTGGCGGACTGGGATGCGGATAAGCTGAATCAGCTGATCACAGACTGCGGGCTGGAGGAGATTACGTTCCGGGATGGGGAAACGATTAATAATATGCAGGATTTCTGCAGGATTCTCTGCTATTTTGCCATACATGGACTGGGAGGAGAGATTGCGCTGACTTCTCAGGAGGTTGTGGAGGAGATCGAGAAACATTTCCAGGTTTCCTATTCTCCGGGAGGTACCTGTGCGCAGGGAGCGGCTGCCATGGGAGAGCTGGGGATTCCGGTGCTGGCTCATTTTACGGATCGGTCAGAGGCTGTGATGTCTTTTCCCTATTATAAAAATATTTTTTCTGTGAAGGATGGAGTGCCGGTGCCGATGCCGGACTGTGTCACAGAAAAGAAGCCGCTGCTTCATCTGATCATTCAGTATTCCAGAGGGGATGTGATCTGCGTTTGTGGGAAGGAGTATACGGTGCCTGTTTCCAACCGTCTGATTCTGGTGTATGACGAGGTTCACAGATATGTCCCCATCGGGGAAGATTTTAAGGCTTATACAGAGGAGCATGCAAAGGAGTACTGTCTGTATAATATTTCCGGCTTCAACGCCATCCGGGATGAGGAGGTAATGGCGGGAAAAATTGCGGAACTGAAAGATCACTTTCGAAAGATTAAGGAAAAGAATCCGGAGATGACCATTTATTATGAAAGCGCTCATTTTCATAATTATAAGGTGAGGAATCAGTTATATAAAGAAGTTCCGGATTTTGCGGATATTCTGGGAATGAATGAAGAGGAGCTGGAGGATATAGCCAGAAAATGCGGCATTGCTGTGGATAAAAAGGCTATCGGATCGATTGTGCTTACTCTGGATCAGATTCTTCGTATATTTCCCGTAAAAGGGATCGTAATGCACAGCAAAGATTATGCCATGTATTATGGAGAGCCATTAGAAGGAATTGATATAGAAAAAGGATTAATATTCGGGCAGCTTCTGGCAGGTACGCGGGCGAGAATCGGACATTTTGCCGGATGGGAAGATTGTCGGGAATCTCTTTCCGTTCCCCTGAGCGAACAGGGAATGAGGTTTGCAGAAGAACTGCAGAAAATGCAGACACGGCATGAGACTGTTTTTGTGCCCTCAAGATATATCAGCAAGCCTCTGGGAACTATTGGTCTGGGAGATACTTTTGTGGCAGGGCTGCAGCTGTGCTTTGGAACGTTTACAAAATCATCAGGAGGAGATATAGCATGAAAAGAAAACCGGTATTGGGTCTGATTGGATTTTCGGATGGGGATCCGGAAGTTCACGAGCAGTTAAAGGACATTGTGCAGAAACAGGTGGATGTGATTGAGGAGGAATTGAAAAAAAGCGGAGCCGTGGATGTGATCACGGCGGATCGTCTGGTGAATTCCGTAGAGAGCGCCAAGGAAGAGGCGGAAAAGCTGAAAAGCCGGGGAGTTGACGGAACCATTTTTTCGTACGGTGTATTCGCGTTTCCCAATTTTTCTGTAGTAGCGGCGAAAAACGGCAAGGGCCCGTTTCTTCTGGCGGCCAATCTGAATCCGGACTGGCCGGGAATGGTGGCTATGCTGGCAGCAGGCGGCGCCCTGCATCACCTTGGAATCGAACATTTCCGGGCGGCGGGAGATTTCCGTGATCCGGAGGTTCTGGCAAAACTGATTCAGTTCGGGAAGTGCGCGAAAGTGGTGTCTTCTCTGAACGGGCAGAAATACGGTCTGATCGGCGGCAGGAGCCTGGGAATGTACTCTTCTACCGTAAGTATGCAGGACTGGGAGAGACAGTTCGGCGTGGACGTGGATCATATGGATCAGTCTGAGATCGTGCGGAAGGCTGCCGAAGTCAGTGAGGAACAGGTGGAAAAAGCATTCCGGTGGCTGAATGAGAATGTGGGAGCCATCGAATATGACGGAAAAAATCTGACAGAAGAAAAGCTGAAAGAGCAGATCCGTCACTATGAGGCTACGAAGGCAATTGTACGGGAAAACAATTATGATTTTATCGGCGTCAAATGTCATTATGAGATGAGCCGTCATTACTGTACGGAATGTCTCAGCGCGGCATTTCTGAATGACCCTTATGACTGGGACGGTCCCAAGGAAACCTGTGTCTGTGCCTGTGAAGCAGATTCTGATGCGGCCCTGACCATGCAGATTTTAAAACTGCTCACAGATGAGCCGGTAATTTTCATGGATATCCGCCATTATGATGCTGAGGAAGATGTGATGATTTTCTGCAACTGCGGCTCTCAGTCCACTTACTATGCTACCGGAACCGATGATTATAAGGCGAATTTGAAACGGACGACGCTGTATCCATGTCTGGATATTTATGCCGGAGGAGGATGTCATGTGAATCTGCAGACAAAGCCCGGCCCGGCCACAATCGCCAGACTGAACCGCTATGAGGGCAAATACCGGATGACGATTATCCCGGCAGATTTTGTGGAGATGCCTAAGGAGAAAGAAGCGGAAACGACAAAGGAATGGCCGCATGTTTTTGCGAAGCTTCCCTTTGATCATCAGATTTTCCTGGAGAAGTTTGATGCAAATCACTGTCATGCGGTATACGGAGATCATGTGGAAGAACTGAAAATGATCTGTAAAATGCTGGATATAGAGGTCGAGATGCTGGCGTAACTGAATGGAGTATCTTCTGCGCGGAGGCGCAGACAGCCGGAGAAGGGAGAACAGAATGCAGAGAATTTTAAATAATGCGGATGATATTGTAGATGAGATGCTGAAAGGATTTCTGAAAGCGCACAGCGATATTGTGGAGGCTACAGATAATCCACGGGTAATTAAGGCGAAGGAGATCGCAGAGGGTAAGACCGGCGTGGTAACCGGCGGAGGTTCCGGACATAAACCCGCTTTTGTGGGATACTGCGGAAAAAATATGGTGGATGCCGTGGCGGTGGGAGAAATCTGTTCCTCTCCTACGGCAAAAGCGTTTCTGGACGCCTTTGCCGCAGCGGATCAGGGGAAGGGAGTAGCCTGTCTTTACGGAAATTATTCCGGTGACAATATGAATGTGAAAATGGCTGTAAAGATGGCCAAAAAGGCCGGAATCACGGTGAAAACAGTGGTTGCCAACGACGATGTGGCCTCCGCGCCGAAGGACCAGCGGGAGAAACGCAGAGGTGTGGCCGGAGAAGTGCTGATGTGGAAAATCGGCGGCGCGAAAGCTGCTCTGGGCGGCAGCCTGGATGAGGTAATAGATGCGGCTCAGAAGGCGATTGACAATACGAGAAGTGTGGGTATCGGTCTGACGCCCTGTACACTTCCGGCAGTGGGCCATCCCAATTTTGAAATTAAGGACGGCACTATGGAGGTGGGAATCGGGCACCACGGCGAACCGGGGATTGAAGTGTGTACTCTGGAAAGTGCAGCCGGTATGGCGAAACGAATGGTAGATATCGTTGTTCCTGATTATCCTTTTGTGGAGGGCGATGAGGTGGCGGTTCTGGTTTCCGGCCTGGGCGCGACCCCGGTTATGGAGCTTTATGTGCTTTATGATGAGATTGATAAGCTGCTTCAGGAAAAGGGAATCCGCACATATAAGGCGTATGTGGGAAATTATTTTACCTCTCTGGATATGATGGGAGCGACTCTGACGGTGATGAAGCTGGATGATGAGCTGAAGGAACTGCTGGATGTACCGGTATATACGATGGGAATGAAGGAGAATTAGAGATGAAGACCTTTAAGAACGCAGATGGGAAAAGTATATTGCTGAATATGGTAAAGACGATTCAGGAAAATAAAGCGTACCTGGGCGAGGTGGACGGTCTGATCGGAGACGGGGATCACGGAATGAATATGAATAAGGGATTCACCCTGTTCGCGGACCGGTTCGCAGAGGAGGAGTTCGGTTTTTCCGAGGGGATGGAAGAGCTGGGAATGATCCTGTTTAACGAGATCGGCGGTTCCATGGGTCCGATTTACGGAACGATCTTCATGAGCATGGCGGAAACACTTGAGGATACAGAAGAGATCGGCATTTCAGAGTTTGCGGGAATGCTGGAGGCAGGACTGAAAAACCTGCAGGATATTGTAGAAGCTCAGGTGGGAGATAAAACCCTGGTGGATACGCTGTCTCCCGCGGTGGATACGATGAAGAAAGCTGCGGAAGAGAACCGTGATTTTTCGGAAGCTTTATCGGAGATGATCCGGGCCGCGGAAAACGGAAGAGACTCTACAAAGGATCTGGTAGCGAAGTTTGGCAGATCCAGCCGCCTCGGGGAACGTTCCCGGGGAGTTCTGGACGCGGGATCTGTGTCCTGCTGTCTGCTGCTTACGGCAATGGCGGAGTCTGTTCAGGATCTGCTGAAGTAAAAGGAGAACTTCCTGATATCCGAAGATGAAACAGATATGCGTTCCGGACGGAATCATAGATGACCAGTTGCCGTATGATCCTTTAAAATGGGATCTTGCTTAAATCCAAAATGGACATGATATGAAGAAATTTTGCGTATTATGTCCTTTTTTATTTATATTCAGAAACAGAGAAAAATTATACATTTTTTATCATTAAAAGAATTATAATTCAGATATTATGAATAAAAATCAAGAAATATTGTTTTATTATTAACAATATGTTAAAATATTCCGGTAAATGACACAAAAGGAGACCGACAGGATGAAGCTTGGGATAAATATTGAGGATGTTCAGAAGAAGAACCGGTGTATTGTTTTACAGACTTTGATGGAACATTCGGAGATATCACGGGTGGATCTGGTTCGGATTACAAATCTGAATAAAGCAACGATCACAAATATTATTCAAAATTTTCTGGAGCTGGGCATTGTAAAAAATGTGGGAAGTATTACTTCCAGCAGCGGTCGCAAGGTATCCGGTATCAGCCTCTGTATGGAAGATACGGTTTCTATTGTCCTATGTATCAGGAAAAGCCATTTCCGGACGGCGGTATGCAATATTAAGGGCAAAATTATAAACCTGCAGGATATCGCCTATAAGGACGGAGAGGATCTGGAAAAAGTTCTGCGTCAGTATGAAAAGGGGATTCAGCAGCAGATCGCCTATTGCCGGAAAGAGAACCTGCGGGTTCTGGGTATTTCCATCGCTACTCTGGGCTGGCTTATGAAGAAGGAAAACAGCTACTACATGAAAGTGGATGATGTGAAGATCTTTGACGGCGTGGATATCAAACATCTGATTCAGGAAATGTTTCCGGATTACGAAGTCTGGGTTGAGCATGACGCGAAGGTATGTGCTCTGGCAGAGTGGAATGAGCTGGGCAAAACCTGGGACCGCAAGCCGGAATCGCTGCTGTGTATTGTCGGCGGAATCGGTTTCGGCGGCGGAATCGTGATTAACGGCGAGGTATTCGGCGGTTATAACGGGATTGCCGGAGAAGTGGGGCATATGGGCATTAACTGTAATACCAAACGGCATGGAAAGACACTGGATTATGCCGGGTGGTGGGAAGGATATGCTTCACCGAATTCAATTATGGACCGGGTGCGGGAGCATCTGTGGGAATATCCGGATACAGTGCTTCATGAGGATTCCACACTGGGGGAGATTTATGATTCTTATGAAAAGGGGGATCCGCTGGCTGAATGGGTGATGGATCAGTCTGCTCACTATATGGCATATGGTCTGGTCAGCCTGACCTATGTTCTTAATCCGGAGGTTATTGTATTTTCGGATGAAGTGATTCAGAGTGAAAAGTTCGAAGCGCAGCTTCGCAGACAGCTTAAGACAATGCTTCCTGACGTGCTGTATGAGACATTGAATATCCGATTTTCAGATCTGGGAAAAGACGGCATAATGATCGGAGCAGGACTGGCCATGACAAAGCATTATTTGAGAACATATCAGATGATAGATTTCATTAATGAAAATTATACAGGATAAAATGTTATTAGAAAAAACCGTATTTCAGCTGTTCAGATACAGCTGAAATACGGTTTTTCTGTCAAAGTGTATCCAATTTATCGTACAATTTTTTGATCTGTGTGCTGATGAGCTGGTATTTCCGGTAAGTTTTTTCATAATCCGTCCTGGGGAGGTAGGTTTTCCTGGTGGAGACAAAAGAACTGGCTGCCTCCTCGTAGGAAGGGTAGTCTCCCGCCGACACGGCGCAGATTATTCCCAGTCCCATAATTCCCGCCTGAGAGTTGGATAAGATGTGAATCGGCTGACGGATGAT
>CAMLYL010000041.1 GCA_946491665.1 uncultured Lachnospiraceae bacterium
TAATCTGTGGCTTAACACCATTTTTTGCCATCTAACTCTGAAAGTCAGGTAATACAAATGAATAAAACTTATTTTACATCGGATAAAAGCAAGGTTACCGCACTTTTGCTGATACGACACCCCCGTTTCCTTAACTGTTCATGATATTTTAACGTGCCAATAATGTATGTCAGGCATGAAACCTTTTCTTCAGTAAACACATTAGCCCGGAGGATCTGGTTTATGGCATGCTGGATCTGGATGTTCCCTGCATGGGAATAATTATGAAGCCGGAAGCACTTCTCGATTTTTTTAACGCCGGTTTTCCGTAAGAGTAATATTTTCTCTTTCTTATGGATGACAAAATCCCCGGTTTCCTCCAGCATATCTATCAGTGTTTTTCCTTTACCGGTTTTCAGCACTGCACTCTTCCCATCATGCAGTGCTATTCCTCCCATCAGCCGGACAGGGAACGGAGTTATCCCTGTAACCCTGGTAGAAGCTTCATTAACCAGGGTAAATGCTTCGGGACGCAATACAGTTTTTCCCCCCTCGTGCCCTTTTTTTAATTCTTTTGTTTTGTCTTTAATTCCTTTTTCTGTGTAAGCCTGCCCGAAAAATTAAAAACAGAGTAACAGATATTATTGCTCTTCTACCGGTTTCTTTTGCTTTATCGCATTATGACAATACATCCAGCATTTCTTTTGCATATTCCATATACTCCTGATAAAGTGTACTGCCTGTACTCTGATATAGAATCTCCGAAATGGAAAGCATAGTTTTTAAGTACCTTCTGCTCATCTCAGGAGCAGTAAGGGGAAAAGCAGCTGTTCTGGCAAGGCTGACAGCCCACTCATCATAACTTTCAACAGTCTTCAGCTTATTAGCCAGAATCCCGGCTAACTGCATACTCTTTTCATACATCTGCTGTGCTTTCTTTTGGTTTTCATGATCTCCCTGTGCCTCATATATTCTCCCTGTCGTGTCGCAGCAGACGAATAAATCATGCAGTGATTCAGCCGTACCCTGTTCTTTTAACAAAGCTTCGGCTAATTGAAGACTTTTTTCACACATCTCCTGAGCACGCCTCAGATTCTGCTGACCGCCCCGAGCTTCATACATAGTTCCAACCCGAAGATAACTCAGATGCAGATCACGAAAACTTACCGCGGTTCTTTGTTTTTCTGACACTTCTTTCCGAATCTCCAAACACTTTTCATACATCTCCAATGCCCGTTCCAGATTTTCACGGCCGCCCTGCATCTCATACACTATTCCCATTTTCTCATAACTGATACTCAAATCCCGGGAACTTTCCGGTGTTCTGCGCATTTCAGACAATACTTTCAGAATTACCAGACTCTCTTCATACATCCTTTGTGCACACCTCAGATTTTCCGGTCCCTCCTGCGCCTCATACACTTCTCCCATTTTAACATACCCGATACTCAAATCTCTCCAGCTTTCAATTGTATTTCTTTTTTCCGCCAGAGATTTTCTGATTTTCAGGCTTGCTTCATACATTTTCTGCGCTTTCTTTAAATTTTTCGGGCTTCCTTCCGCCATATACGCCATGCCAGCGTTTTCATAACCGCAGCTCAGATCCCTGAGGTTTTTATCTGTCCCCTGTTTTTCTGCGAGAGATTTCAGCAGTTCCAGGCTTTTTTCAAACATCTCCCGGGCTTTTTCCAAACTTTCTCTGTCTGCGCGCATCATGTACATTGCACCTTTTTTTTGATAGCTGACGCCAAGATTCCGAAGACTTTCAGCAGTTCCCAGCTCTTTTGACAAATACTCACTGATATTTGCAGCCTTCTCATACAGCCGCTCTGCCTTTTCCAGGTTCTGTCTGCCTCCCTGCGCTGCACACAATTCACCTGCCTTATCATAAACAGCAGCCAGATTCCAGAGATTTACTGAGGTTCTTTGTTCTCTGGACAGAACTTCCCGAAGCATGATACTCTTTTCAAACATTTTCAGTGCGCGCTCCAGATTTTCACGGCCGCCCTGTGCCGCATATACTCCGCCTGCCCTCTCATAACTGGCACTCAGATCATTGCGGCTTTGAACTGTGTTGAGTTCTTTACACAAAATTTCCCGGATAATCATACTCTCTTCATACATTTCCAATGCGCGCTCCAGATTTTCACGGCCGTCCAGCGCTTCAAATACTCCGCCCGTTCTTTCATAAGTGACACTGAGAACCCGTCGATTTTCCGATGTTCCCTGCACTCTTGCCAGTATTTTATCTATGCCCAAAGCTTTTTTATACATTTTCAGTGCAAGTTCCAGATTTTCTCTTCCTCCACATGCCTCATATACCTCGCCCAGTTTAAAACAACTGACACTCAGATCACAGCTGCTTCCGGGAATTCTCTTTTCCAACGCCAGAAATTTGCGGATATCCAGGCTTTTTTCATACATCTCCCGGGCTTTCGCCAGATTGCTTTCCCCTCCCAGCAGCATTGATACAATTCCAATATTCTCATAACAGATACTCAGATCACGAAGACTTTCATCACTTTTTTCCCTTTGCTCCAACATAGATGCCAGCTCTGATACTGCTTCAAAAATTTTGAAGCGAATATCAGATCCCTTTTGCGACATATCAAAACACTCATTAATTTTAAAATTCAGAAAAGCGATAAAATTATGTCCTGCATCATAATTTTTTCCATTTCTGATCACATCACACAGCCATTCTCCATTGTCCTGAATGGAAATTTCACAAATCGTTTCGGCTGCCGGCCGGATAATTTCATTTACATAATTATACTTACTTATGTATTTTACAAAGTACTTTTTTTCATCTGCTTTATAACAGTGATACACCATCTCGTTCATGCGCACTTCATCTTTCTGATCCAGCCCCTTCAGATGCTCAAGTATTTCCCGGTGCATCTGCACTTCATCTGAACTGTGCTTCCGAAATCCATCCCGAATGCAACGATGAACAAAATCCCACCGGCCATCCTTCCGCTGTAGAAAAAATCCCCTCATATAGTGAATAAACAGAGCAAAATCCAGACTGTTCCATTCCGTTCCCGATGCCGTAAAAATACTTTCCAGATCAGTTTCCCGCAATCCATATCTGGATACAGCTATATACTGCGCTGCCAATTCAGCCATATTCCCGCCCAGCTTTCCTGCAGCAGCATGCAGAACGTTCATACAGAGATCATCCAGGTCTTCCGGAAGATGGTCTACAATCTCCATCTGATGCGCGGTTATCGCGTTAATACCGTCTCCCAGCGCAACAATTTTTTCAAAATCCCTCCTGTCCATCATAACCAGGCGCTGCGCTGCAAGGCTCAGATATAAGGGATTATCCGATTCCTCTTTTTCGATCATCTTTTTTATTACGGGAACAGCCAGCTCCTTTTTCTGAGACTGAAGAATTCCTTCTATAACCTCCTGCTTATCCGATTTCGCCAGCGGTCTTATAACCTCTGTTTTCCGCAGCAGATTGTGATACCCCGGATGGAATGTATCCAAGAAAGAGCAGACTATTTTGATATTATCCGGGAAGATTGCCGGAATAAAACGCATCTGATTCCTCGCTTCATCCGCAAAAAGCTGATCCACTGCGTCCAACAGAATAACCAGTTCCCGTTCTGTGTTCCGTACATATTCTGCGCACATTTCAGCCAGCCGATCCGTCCAGCGGTCAATTTCCGATCTGTTTCTTTGTCCAGCAGGGCTGCTTTCACTGGCGGCACGGCCGCCCGTCTCCCCGATAACATGGTTATCCTCAAAATGTTCCAGCGAAAACAGTTCTTCAATAAAATGGACAATGTATCGAATTACAGCAAAGGCATCTCTGCAGAAAGCAGTACTCCCGCAGAATATCGGCAGTACTTCCTTCCCCTCTTCCCTCAGTTTCACTGCCAGACGTCCCATAAGTGTACTCTTCCCGCTCCCGGCCGCTCCGGTTAGAGCCAATATCTTCTGTCCATGATTCAGCATATCCGTATATTCCGCAATCAGATTTTCGCGGGCACGGAACTGCACCGCCTTCTGTTCTGCATAATTCCACTGAAATCGCTGATCTTTTCCATAAGAAGTCAAAGCCGCGCACTTTTTCCAGTCTTCTTCCATCAGATTTTTCAGATCTTCCGTCACCTGGCCGGCAAATACATCAATTCCTTCCAGCGATTGTTTTTCGCTGTCCCACCTGACAGTATAAGTATGCAGATTTTTCCCGGCAAATCTCCGGATACGGGCCTTCAGTTCCGAAAGTTTCCTTTCATGAAAAACATCTTCTTTTCCATATTCTTCGGGAAATGTTCCCTTGATTTCACGAAAATAAAACAGGGTATGGTCTGTTTGTTCCCTGGTTTTCAAAGCGCCATATTCAATTTCCAGCGCCGTAACACTCTTCTCCAGGTCATCCAGATTCAGCCCGTTTCTGTTTTCTTCTGCTGCCCGCATAGTCTCCGAATCCGGAATCCAGCCATACCGTTCTCCCAAAATAACCAGCATATACGGTCTGCAGCGGTCGATTTCATCGAGACAAACAGAAAGGACTTTCCCGGCTCCTTCCCTGCTTTCCAGATCCTCTGTGTTCACGCCCCATCGGAGATCACAGAGGGATATACTCTCGCCATACTGTGCAGCATATTCATTTAATTCCGGCACAACACGCTCATGGAGTATATCGCGCTCTTCATGCATGTCACGAAATGTACTTGATACAAAAATACTTTTCATACCTTTTCTCCCCTCATATCCATTAAATATCCGGATCCGGATTTCCTCCAGAGTTCTCCTTTTACATTATAACAGACATTATCTCAAATATAAAATCAAATGACATATGTTGTACAGAAAAACCAAAACAACCCGGACGCGAATTCCATTTTTTTCGGATCCGCATCCGGGGTATTATATAAACAAACTACATAAGCAAAACCTTTTTACTTGTATATCTCTTTCCCGACCTTTTCGATCTCATCATTCATGATGTCCAGCCACCACTGTTTTCCGGGAAGAGGCATCGGCATATAGTTTCCACCTACAGCGTTCTGCTTTACACCCTCTCTCACTCTCTCCCGCACCATTTCCTCAGTCAGTTCTCCGGTAATGGTCATGGCGTCAAAGTCCTGATATTTGGGCGTTGTATGGAAAGCCAGCTTTCCTTTTGTCAGTTCCTTCAGTTTCGGCACATCGTTGATCTCCTGTCCCTGCCAGGAATCCACGCCGATCTCCGCGAAGTCCGGTACAATCTGCTCCATAAATCCACAGCTGTGAAGCTCGAAAATCATTCCCAGCTCATGGGTCTTGTCAACTGCTTTTTTCAGCTGCGGTTTGAAAATCTCTCTCCAGAGATCAGGCGAGAAAAACATATTGTTCTGTGTACCGTAATCGTCATGGAACATGATTACATCCGGATGATAATATTCATGGATCTTTTCCAGAAGCTTACATTTCCACTCCATAAAGGCATCCAGATAAGCTTTTACCTCATCCGGATCAGTAAGAAGAGCACAGAGCGCATTTTCAAAGCCCATCAGCGTATGCATTCTCTCGAAAGGACCATTGTAAATCATCATATCGACTACCTTATTTTCTCTGTCCCATTCGCTGATGTGATCCGCCTCTTCCACTTTGCTCCAGTCCCATGCATCCAGATCCGGAAACTTTACCAGTTCTCTCCAGTCGGCAATATCTTCCATAATGGGCTCCTGCAGCGGATCGGGAGCCAGAGCATTCAGTCCGCCCTCTTCCTTCCAGTCAACGCCAAACCAGTCTGTGCCGTCCTTAACAAAAGGCGGGCGCTCATGGAAAGCGTTTCCTCTCACCACAAATAATCCGCTTGCCGGCGGCAGTTCGTCTGTCATTTCATGACGAAAAAATGCCAGTACTCTTTCTCTGTCAGTCATTGTCTTATCCTCTTTTCTATAATTTTATTACAGGTTCCCCTGTCTGATTCATAATCATATCACGCACAGATTCCACAAATTTCTCTACTTCCGGCTTATAATTATCTTTCCGGTATTCCATCATCAGCCAGCCCTGAGAATTTTTTATGGTTTTCCACACATACCCTTCATTGCCGTAGTCCCGCCAGAACTTATCGCAGATGAACACTTCCATATCGCCCTTCAGGTTATAGATCATGGAACTGGCACAGTCAACGACTTTGGAAATCACCGGAACGAATCCTTCTCTGCTGCAGTTCCGCTCAATCATGGGAAGATAATAGGGCATTCTGTAGGAAGTCCCCACGATAAATCTGCAGTTCCGCAGATCCGCCCAGCTTATATTCTTCTTGTGAGCCAGAGGATTCCGCTTGCTCATGCAGACAACCAGAGGCGACTGAGCCACAATTTCCTGTATTACCACATCTTTCTGCCATTCCGAAATGTCATACTGTATCCTGGAAATCACATCCAGCTTCCTGTGATAGAGATTTCTGGACATGTCGCATCCCCTGGCATTCTCCACAAAGGTCTCGTACTTTGGGAATCTTTTCTGAAAGAATGTAGTTGCGGGAAGTACCATCAAATTGGGATTATGAGTATCAAGAACCCCCACATAAACAGTTGTTTCATTCCCGCCGGAAAAGAGTCTGGCCTCATCAATTCCCTGATAAATATAGTTCAGTCCCTCTTTCCATTTTTTGCAGATCCGCTCGCCGGCTTCTGTCAGGTGCAGCTTCTTTTTCTCTCTGCGGAACAAAGACACCCCCAGATTTTTCTCCAGAAGAGCAATACTTTTGCTGACAGTAGACTGGGATGTGTGCAGGTATTCCGCTGCCTGAGACACATTCTGAAGATCCGCCACGGTCAGAAAATACCGGACCTGCTGCAAAGAAATGTTGTGTGACATCATCTGTACATATTCTCCTGTTTCTTTAGTATAGCATAGATTACTGACATGTAACCGGGAAAAAAATACATATGTTCATTCATTTTCTCCTCATATCAAATATTTTATCAGACTGTCCTGCATAAATCCATATGTTCTGAATCTTTAAGCAAAAACTGCCGCGGAAATTCCGCAGCAGTTTTCTGAAAAATATGATATTATGAAATTCCGTTTCTCCGGAGTCCGGTTAACTTTTTGCTGTTCTCTGCCGGAACATATTCAGTACGGGCACCAGACGCTTATAAATCAGAAAGGTAATCACCACACTGATCATTGCTTTGACAAACGTAAACGGCATATTGAACAGAATCAGACTCTGCAGTATACTGTCCACTCCCGGGAAAATAGCCTGATAAGCCGCCAGTATAGTTTCCTCCGGCATGAAATTATAATAAACCGGATAAACAATAAAATAATTGGACGCTACGCTGACCACCGCCATCAGAACAGCTCCCAGAACAGCTCCGCCGCAGGCGCTTGCCTTTGTTTTCTTATACTTGTACAAAATACCTGCAGGCAGAATGAAGACGACATTCAGAATGAAGTTGGAAAGCTCACCCACTCCGGCGCTGGAAGTTACAGTCAGATGCAGTACATTTTTAATCAGCGCAATGAAAACTCCGCCCGCGGGCCCCACTGCAAAAGTACCGATCAGCGCAGGCAGATCCGACAGATCCATTTTTATAAATCCCGGCATGATCGGAACGCTGAACTCCATAAACATCAGCACATAGGCAATGGCCGACAGCACTGCCACAATTCCCATAGAGTAAACATTGACTCTTTTTTTACTCACTTCCGTATGATTCGTTTT
This sequence comes from uncultured Lachnospiraceae bacterium, assembly GCA_946491665.1. GTDB lineage: Bacteria > Bacillota > Clostridia > Lachnospirales > Lachnospiraceae > Eubacterium_I. The sequence goes on from CAMLYL010000041.1 coordinate 7,664, forward strand.
CATCTCACTCATCCTTTCTTCCTGTTGTCTTCGGGCATACGCCCTGCTTTCCGGAAAACAAAGGAGCTTTCATACCATAAAGAAAACCCCGGACTTACATCCGGGGCACTTTAATTTCCATCTGTGCAGATAACAATCTGCTCTGCTTCTTCTCCCATCCAGACTTTACTGTCGGTTCCGGATTCACACCGGATCAGCCGCTTCCGCGGTTCACGGACTTTCTGAGCAACGTCAGAATCACCGTCGGTAGGGAATTTCACCCTGCCCCGAAGACTATATTTTCTTTCCTTAATATAACTCTTTATCATACTAATTTCAAGAGCTTTTTTATTTTTTATGTCTCTTTTTTCCCATTGCAGAAAAAACCAGAGCACAAATGCCGAATCCGGCCATCATGGCAATAATGCCAATCATCCATCCCTGCGTTGTTGTAATTGCTACCAGCATATACCCGCCTCCTTAATCTTCTTTTTCCGCTTCTTTAAATAATTTTCCTATAAAATAACCCGCAATTGTGATTCCAAATACCATTACAGCGCTTTCAATAATAATTCTGGCTACCATCTTTTTTCCTCCAATCCTGTCAGCACGCTTCTCTCTCTTCCTTTGACAATCTGAAATATCCCGGTTTGGAGCCCGGAAGAACTGCAGTAAGCACCAGTCCCAGAACAACAGATATAATTGTACACAAATATACCTGATGGAAATTTGTCATATTCAGTTTTTCCATCAGTCCGCAGGTGATCCATACAACATTGGCGATCCAGGAAACAATATACGTAATAACTGCCGCCTTTGTATTTCTCTTCCAGCACAGACCAATCACCAGCATCACAAACATGGGTACGCCCCAGGTAAAGATCCAGTTGATTGTGGTCACTACCGCAGGCTGGAAAGAGGATAATGCAATCGCCGCAATGCCGACGATGACAATCATAATTCTCATGACACGGGTTTTCTCTTTCTCAGATGCCTCCGGCTTATACAGTCCGCCGTACAGATCATAGGCAAAGATCGTTGCCGGGCACAGAGATGTCATGGCGAAAGTGGACAGCAGCGCTCCCAGGAAAGATGCACAGATCAGCGCAACTACCCAGTGCGGCAGCACCTCCAGCAGCATGGCAGGCGTCATAAACATGGCGCTACCCGTCTGTGTCAGGTATCCGAGTGCCAGTGCTGCAATTCCAAGCAGAGCCGGAATGATGCAGAACAGACCGTTCACAGGGCCGGCAAGCCAGATCGACTTCTTTACAGATTTTACGTCCTTTGCCGCAATACATGTCTGCAGACCCATCTGGGAAACTCCCTGGAACATGGATGTACAGAAGATCGTAGGAATAGCGAAATTGATAATCAGATCTCTGTTGCCGAAAATATCCAGCATCCAGCTGTTCCCCATAGCGTTGATATTCTGCTCTACATCTGCCCATCCGTTTCCGGGAAGACATACAAACATGGCAATCAGGGCAACAATCAGCGCTCCATACATGAAAACTGCATTAATCATATTCAGCCAGGAAACTTCTTTCATGCCGGCCAGCAGCACATAGAGGATACCAAAAGCGCCTCCGACAATTGCACCCACCATATAAGGCCATCCGGTACATGCCACAAATGTCACTGCAACACACTGGGTTTCCAGACAGAGACATCCGAATACCAGAGGTCCCATAACACAGGCGGTTAATATACGCATTTTGGAGCCGAATAACTTTCCAAATAAATCCGGTACCGTTGCTGTTCCGATCTTTCTTACCCACGGTCCGGTAATCTGCGTAATTACAATCATCATTACCGTACATCCGATTCCGAACCATACCGCTATGGCGCCCATGGAAGCTGCGTTTTCACAGGTTCCCCAAATGTGAGCGCTTCCCAGCATGGTCAGAGCCAGAGTAACGCCTACATGCGCTGTTGACAGCCCGTTTCCGGCAAAGGCAAAGCTTCCTTCTTCCTTCGCCTGTCTGTTTTTTCTGGCAATTACAGCGCCAACTACCAGCACTGTGAGCACTTCATAAATAATTACAAATGCTAAAATACCCCAATTCATAAGTTACTCATCCTCCTTATTCTTCTGGATTTTTAAATTGGTACAAACAGATTTCTGTTTCTGACCGCTTCCACTGACCAGGGATATCAGTTTCAGCGGAAATCCGGACATTTCCTGATATTTCAGAACCGCAGAAATCTTTTATGTATTAATTATAAGTCTGTAAATGTCCCAAATAAAAATTCCGAAAAAGGATAGCATGATTACAACTTGTAATGGCACATACCAAAATCAGTACACACACTGAACCCTATGGAATTCTATTGGTGTACAGCATTTGTTTTTTATAAAGTTAATAAGTTTTTTATAAATTTTATGTAAAATTAATAATCTTTCCTTATAGTATTATGCAAAAAAGTAATGATTCTTCTTCATCAATCATTTTTCAAAAAATTGTTCTTAAATATTTCTTTTAACGGATTGTAGTTATCAAGACTCCAGGCAAGCGACAGACTTGGATCACTGATGGGATCTACATTGAGAAACCGTACCGTTTCATTATGATACAGATTATTTCTTGTATCCAGAATACACACTCCCACTCCGGCTTCTACCCATAACATTTCCTCCTGGAGTGATGTTGCAAACTTTACCCTCGGATTAAAGCCCGCATTTTTGCAGGCATCGAGAATCAGCTTCGGAGATTCCTCTGAATCCTCCGGAGACACCATCATAATAATATCATCTTTGAAATCAGAAAGTTTTACGTAACTGGCGCCTGCCAGTCTGTGGTCTTTGTGCACCACCACATGATCCTTCGTATTCTCAATCACCCGGAACTGAATTCTGTCCCGCCTTTCCACATCGAATTTTAATGTTACAATCAGATCCAGCTGATTGCTGTACAGCCTTTCAATCAGCTCATTAAAACTGTAGTTACGCAGATTAATCTTTACCTGAGGATAAAATTCATCAAAATACTTCAGAACGTCCGGAAACAGATCTCCTACATACGCGCCCTCCAGAATACCGATATTTAATTCTCCGGACAGACCTGCGAAGCTGTTGGCGGCTTTTGCAATGGCAAGATTGTAGTCATTATAAATTTTTTCAAATTCTTCAAGAAGAACCACAGCAGCCGGCGTCAGTTTTACCGCCCGGTTATTACGCACAAAAAGCTGCATATTCAGTTCTGATTCAATTACAGCAATCTGCCGGCTCAAAGCCGGCTGTGTAATATAAAGCTGACTGGCGGCCTTTGTGAAATTCAGGCATTTCGCTGTTGTTATAAAATATTTTATCTGTGTAATAGTCATGTCATTCTCCCTGTCTCCGGACTCTTTTTAGACGCACAGAAAAAACATTCAATAAATTACTGAATGCTTTTTCTGAAACTGTTTTACTGTTTACTTTTTACAGATTATCTGCATAAATAATTCTTTAAAGCGAATTTATGATCTATCTGTTTTTCAGATAATCGTGAGCCGCTTCACTCATAGCCAGAACGTTTTCCGGCTTTGCATCAGACGGAATGTCGCAGCCGGTGGCAATAATCACACCCCAGGGACCGATGTCATCCAGCAGCTTTGTGACATAATCCTTTACTTCCTCCGGCGTGCCGTAAGTCATCAGTTCGCATGGAACATCGCCCAGGATACACACATCTTTGCCGAGAATTTCTCTTGCCTTGCGGATATCTGTTTTGGAATCCAGCGCCATCACATAAGTCTTATCCTCAAAACGTTTGAACTTATCCAGAGCCAGAGTCCAGTTGGAATCCAGATGGAAAATAGGCAGCACATTCATCTCTATGCACAGATTGTAATATGCCTCAAAAGCAGGCCATACAAACTCATCTATCATATCGGGAGAAACCAGATCCGGTCCGCTTCTCCAGCCTCCGATCCATACGCCCACCGCATGTGTGTCAATAATCTGCTGACGGTATGTTTTCAGATTAGATTCCAGAACCATGTCAAAAATTTCATGCATCAGCTCCGGCTCTTCCATCAGATCATCCATGAAGAAACACTCCAGGGAGCGTCCGCCGCAGAAGTATTCAAACGGTGTAATCATCAGGAAATCACAGATACAGGGAATACCCTCTTCATGGAATCTGGCATAGGCTTTCGGATTCGCGGCAAAATACGGCTGCAGATTTTCCCAGTTATTATCGCATTTTTCCGCAATAAACTTCTTCTGCCATGCGTCCCAGCCCATTTTTTTAATATCCGCATAATCCTCAAACTTCATATTTTCGGCTTCCGCCATCTGCCACATGTCGTCATCACCCAGTCCGGCTCCGGGATACTGTGCTTTGGAAAGCCACTGAGTTCCAAGCAAATAGGGGGAGAATATTACATTCTGCGTACCGTCAGCCCCGATTCTTTTTAATTCTTTCAGGTTCGTCTCGCAGGCCAGGTCGAAATCCGAAATATAGTCCTTCAAAAGCACGCCCTGACTTTTTGCGTAATATGCATTGGCGCAGGGGACTACCGGAACACGGTCTACAGGTTCACATCTCACCGCTTTACGGATCAGTTCCATATTTTCATCGTATTTGCTCATAGTTTTTGCCTCCTCAGATAATTACTTCAAAGCAGCATGTTGTCCCTGAATAAATATACACATTTATCAACAATCTGTCCTTGTACTTTTATTATAAACGCTTTGTTTTTTACAGTAAAATTCTCTTTTCTGGTGGCATCATAACAAGAGGTAATAACTGAATCTTCTATGTTCAGCGCACTTCATTCAGAAGCCCCTGCAGACCTTCCTCTTCATAAATCTCTTTATAATAGTTCACTTCATCGGCAATGAGGTCATCAATCACCCGCATTCCCAAAAGTTCCACCGGGGCTTTGTCGTCCGTCATCAGATAGTCGCCGGGAACATATTTTTCCAGATCTGCTTTTACAACATTCATCATATCAACGAGATCCGCGTTTTCTTCCAGGGTCACATTCTTATAAAAGGTATCGATCATATCAGGATTGTCAGAAGCAAACAGTTCCCGATTGGTATTATTCTGACAGTCAACCGTATAGACTTCTGAAAAAACATTGCCTACGGTGTCAGACAGATACTGATTGATATTTCCCTCTTCACTCCCGCGCATATTCATATTAATCACCATGACGCCGCCCGGATTGAGATGTTCCTTTACCATGGTGAAAAACTCCACGGTAGACATCTGGAAGGGAATCGTAATGTCCTGGTATGCATCCACCATAATCACATCATAGGTCTTGTCTGCTGCGTTCAGATAAGCTCTGCCGTCATAGGTATAAACAGGAACATCCTCTGAAAGGTGGAAATATTCTACTGCAAGATCTGTAATATCCTGATCAATCTCCACCCCTTCCATCGTCATATTATTAAAATATCTGTCGCACTGGGTGGCATAGGTCCCTGTTCCCATACCGAGAATCAGCACATCCATATTGTCCTTTTCATTTACGCCGGCCATAAAAGGCGCCGCCATGGCGTAATCATAATACATGCCGCTGAGACTTTCATCCTTTACATAAACTGACTGTACCCCAAACAGTACATTCGTAGACAGATAGACTGCGTTATCATCCTCTCTCACCTGCAGATAATTGTAGATCGATTCCCCTTCAAAAGTCAGATCATCCTCCCAGAACGCAAAACTGTCCGTATGTCCCACCACACAGGACACAACCAGCACAATCACCCCCACAAAAGCACGGATGGGCTTTTGTTTTCCGCTGGCGAAATAAATGACTGCAAGAGCCAGAAGAATTGCCGCAAAAATAAGGAAAGTAATAGAGACGCCCACTGCCGGAATGGTGACAAAAGTGGGAATAAAGGTTCCGATAATGCTTCCGATAGTATTGGATGCGTTTAAGAATCCAACCGTCTTTCCGTTATCATTCAGATCACTTACTGCATATTTAACCAGAGACGGCGTTACCGTTCCCAGAAGGAACAAAGGAAATACAAAAATAATCATGCAGGAAGCGAAAGCCGCCCAGATCAGGAAATTACTGTTGACAGAAAATATCATGACTGCAGAAATTCCCATTATAATATATTTGCCCAGAACCGGTATCAGCGCAATCCAGATTGCCGCAATAATGATCCGTTTATAAAGCCTGTCCGGATCAGGATTTTTGTCGGCAGTGCGGCCGCCGTAAATATTTCCCAGAGCCATGGCGATCATAATCGTTCCGATTACAATGGTCCATACAATTTGAGAGGAACTGAAATACGGTGCGAGAAGTCTGCTGGCGCCCAGTTCCACGGCCATAACAGACATGCCGGCAAAAAATTCCGTCAGATAAAGATAAGCTTTGTTTTTCAGTATTTTTCTTTTTTCCATGTAGTCACTCCTAAAACCATAAATCAATCACTGCTGACAATCGCAGTAAAACTCTGTCCACTTCCCCTGCACTGAATCACAGGGCAGAAACGGATGCTTTTTCCGTTCCAGCCTTTCCTCTCTGACTGCCAGCGCATCCTGAAGATTCCTTCTGATATAAACAGGCGGAATCGGATAATCATGATGACAGGGAATAATTCGGTCAATTTCGTCTTCCAGTCTGGACAGTTTTTCCAGGCTGGATATATACAGCCCCATATTCCGGTGGCTTCCGAACATAAAGACAGGCCCGTCCTTCTGCACGGAATCTCCCGGAAGGAGAAGCCTTTTCTCCCGGTCAAAAAGAGCGATACTTCCATAAGTATGCCCCGGAATCTCAATAACCTCCAAATGATATCCGCCGCAGGAAAAGACATCCCCCTCTTTCAGCGGATACGGCCGGATTTTTTTCACCAGATGCCAGTCCGCTTCATGAAGGCAGCATTCTTCAAATCCTGAAAGACCGCCGGTATGATCCATATCTCCATGCGTAAGAACAACCTTCACAGGGAGATCCGTAATTTCTCTCACAATATCATATACATGATTTTCCTCAAAACCGGTATCGATCAACAGAGCTTCCCTGTCTCCCGTAATCAGAAATTGCCTGACACGCCCATCATCCAGGATATAAAAATGATCCATATATTCGGTTATTTCCGTTCTCAATTCTGGTACCCTCCTTCCGATAAACAGTATAAGGCATAGGAAAACCTTTCGCAATATATTTCAGAACAGCGCTTTTTTATGTTTTGCACAAAATAACAGGAAGGAATGCGAAATCTCAACATTCCTTCTCTACAAATTATATGATTTTAATTGTCAGATTTACTTTGCGTGTGATGCTGTGTCCCTCTTCATCCTGCGATGGAGCTGCCGCATCTGCCTCTTCAAAAAGAAAATAATCAGAAAAGTCAGCGGAATCAGCAGAGGAAGGAAAGGATTGCGGAGCGCTCTCCCAGGCATTCCCACAGGACTGTCAATAATCATGACATCTTCCTCCTTCGCCTGGATGAAAGCCTGCTTATAAGCATCACTGGCATCACATTCTTCTGTCGCAATGAAACGGGTAGCTGCCTGTATCCCATCAGCTCCCAGTTCCATGACATGCCGGGAGTCCTCCTTTGAAAAAATACCGCCCGCTACAAAAAGAGGAATTTTTCTTCCGTATTTCTCCTCATACTGCGTTTTCAGATCCACAGTCATTCTGACATTTTCCTCAAAAGTCTGATATGCCTCATTCAAATCAGTCAGCTCTTCTTTTGAAAATCCCAGATGCCCGCCGGCCTGCGGTCCTTCCATCACCAGAAAATCCGCAGTCCGCCGATTACAGGTTTCTCCATATACAAATTTCCAATCTCAATGCCTGTCATTATAGTCTTTCCTCCTTATCTCTCCCTGTTATCTGACCGTAAAAATCCGAAAATCACTGCTTCAGTTTTTTCCCCGCATTCCATATCATCCATACCCCCAGCAGGAAAATCACTCCGAAGACAGCCAGTCCGGTAGAGCCGTTCATAACGTTAATAAAATGACGGTTTCCCGCTGTCTCCATGGATACAAGCATAACCGCCTGCAAGGACAGGAGGGAAACCAGGGCATCGGCAAGCCCGATATTCCGAACCGCTGTCAGAATCGGAGAATTAAGCCTTTTCACCTTTATCATATTAGAAACAGCCGCTCCGATTTTATAAAAAGTGAAAAAAGCAATTGTTATGGCATGAATTGCAGAAGATACTTCCACTGTGTCTTCGGTAATCATAAGAAGAATCATACCTATGAGATCAATTGTAATAAGCAGAAGAAAAATACCGTCCCGTCTCATTACCAGCAATTCCTTCTGCCTTGCTTTTCTTTCATCCTCTGCAGACTCTGCTTTTCTTTTTTTATACATGGAATACGCCCGGATTCCGCCCAGAAAACTATAGTATACTGCCAGTGTTATGAACCAGGGAGAATGATTCAGAATCCCACAGACAGTATTGTATATCATATAGGCAAGATTAATTCCCATGGAAAATATCGTGGTAAACACAACCTGATATCCGGCATCATGAAAAAACTTTCTTGTCACAGCATTCGACTCAATCAAAAAACGGAATCCGCGGATCAGATCGCGGTATGCATAGGGCAGACTGAAAATCAGCAGAACCACAGCGGCTCCGTAAACGAAATATCCGACAGTCTCCGGCAGTATATCCCCGGATACCTGAAGCAGAGTCAGCCCTGTCACAGTCACAGTTACGATATATAGAATGATTCTTGTACCTATTTTCAGAGAAGGGAACCGCCTTCTGCACAAATTCCGGATCAAATTAATACAAAAGTTTACTGCCTTTTTCACAGAGTTCATAAATTTCATCATATTTCGCTTCAATCAGAGACTCCATCTTTTCCGTCTGTTTCCTGCGGATCTTTTTGTATACAAAAAACGGTAATATCCAGCATAAAAATCCCGGTATCGCCAGAACCACACATAAAAGAACATGCATCGGCTCTGCAGTAACCGCAAATGTGACGCCTGCCATAAAAGCAGTTCCTATGATGCCCAATGTCAGTGAGGCAATGGTCGCTGCTGTTGTTTTTGCTTTTTCCAAAGCGTCAATTTCTGCTGCGCAGGCCTCAAAATTCCTCTGCAGACGGGTCAGCTCCGCCTTATTCAGGATCCGTCTGTCCCGTTTCAGCTGTATGGTTATCCTGGTCTGGGAACCCGGTACTACTCTGGCAGACTCCGTTTCTTTGCTGGCGGTCATCACATTGCGATCCAGCTCCCAGCCGAAATTTGCATATCCGTCAATATAAAAAGAGGCTCTTCTGCTTTCTGTTTTAAACTGCTTGTATTCGTAAGCAATAAAACGATTCTCCGTTTCATTTATCATGGCTGATTTTCACCCCCGTTTGCGAAAGGTTCACCTGCGGGAAGCCGGACCGTAAATGTACTGCCCTTCCCGACGATACTGAAAACCCGGATTTCTCCGTTCATCAATTCCAGCACTCTCTTTGCAAGCGCCAGACCGAGACCGTTTCCTTCTTTTGTATGAGAAGTATCTCCCTGGTAAAATTTATCAAAAATATGCCGGATACTTTCCTCGCTCATGCCGCATCCGGTGTCTGAAACCGTCACTTCCACACAGCCGTCCATAGTTTTCTGGTTAATCGTAATCTGACCTCCCGGCTCAGTAAATTTAGCCGCATTGGAGAACAAATTATTCCAGACCAGATCCATCAGGCTTCTGTCTGACAGAACCACAGCTTTCTCATCCATATGAACCTCCAGCGTCAGATCTTTTCTGTCCCAGATTTCCTCGTACTGCAGAATACATTCTTCCAGCTGTCCGCACAGATTATAATACTCCATCTCCGGAGCAATTCTCTGGTTTTCAAGCTTATTGAGTTTCAGAATATTACTCACCAGCGAGGACAGCCGTACTGCAGCCTCCTCAATATTTCCTGCAAACTCTTTCATATCTGATTCTGAAACATTGTCCAGCTGGATCAGTTCCGCGTAATTTTTTATGATGGAAATCGGCGTTTTCATCTCATGGGAAACATTGGAAACAAAATCTGTTTTCAGAGTCTCCACACTCCCCAGTTCTTCCACCATTTTATTAAAATCCAGAATCATCTTATCGATATAATCCAGATTGGCCGCTGTATGAACCGTCGGCACATAAATAGAGAAATCTCCTTCCGCTACCTTTTTCATTCCTTCCGCCAGTCTCCGCGTCGGCACTTCATAAATGTCCCGGATTCTTTTCCGGATAAACAGGGTAATCGCCGCAGCCACTACACACCAGTACATAACAGGCAGAATAATCTGTATCCATGCCGGCGAGGAAACAGAGTTAAGCAGCACCACAACATTGGTATGAAATCCCGACATTAAAAGCAGTATTCCCAGACAGAGAAAAAACAGCAAAAGCGGAAACCAGCGGTTTTTCATATAAAATCGCTCTGTGTTCTTATTTTTTCTCATAACAGCACCGCCTTATATCCCAGTCCTCTCACTGTTACAATTTTAAAGCCGTCGCAGGCGGAAAGCTTGCTGCGCAGCTTTGTCATATAAACATCTACAGCCCTTGGACCGGTATCGCTTTCTGTATCCCAGAATTCATCCATCAGCTGAGCTCTGGAAAAAGTCCTTTTGGGATAGGACAGCAGCTTGTAGATAATATGGAATTCACGGGTGGTTAAATTAATCTCCTCTCCGTCAATCTCCGCACTCATCCCATCCGCATCCAGTTCCAGATTCCCAACCGTAATTTTCCGGTTAGTCTCAATATTTGCCCGCCGCAGCAGAGCGCGGACCCTGAGATCCAGTTCGGCCAGCTCAATGGGCTTCACCATATAATCATCAATCCCCAGACGAAATCCTCTCTGCTTGGAGGGCAGGTCATCTTTGGCGGACATAAACAAAATCGGAACTGTCCGATTCACTTTTCTCACCGTCTCCGCAAATTCGAAACCATCGATTTCCGGCATCATAATATCAGAGATAATCAGATCATACATCTGATGATACATTTTTTCGTAAGCATCTCTTGCGTTCAGACATCCTGTCGCCGCGAAACCGTTGTCATTGAGATAAGTACATGCTATCTTATTTAATTTTTCATCGTCTTCCACCACTAATATATGGATCATCCGCTGTTCCTCCCTGGTCTGAATATACAGCAGGCAAAACTACCTATTTTTATATAATAACTGAATTTCCCGGTTTAGACCACAGGAAAATCCGGTTATGCTTCCTGCTGTTTCCCGCAGATATCCGGACTCCTTTGTCATATCACAATTATTTGAAGCCTTTGATATAAGGGATCAGGCACAAAAGCACAATGATGCCAGCCAATCCAATTAAAACCCCGGGAAGCATAACGCTCCAGACCATTGTCAGGCACATGCCAATCCCCAGCGCCACAGCTCCGCCAAGTCCGATGCCTGCTGCTCCGACAGTTTTTCCTGATATCCGGATGGGCGCTTTATGTTCCGCTTTTCTCCAGAGCAGAAATGTAATCAGCAAAATACCTGCTCCGATAATTCCCAGGACAGTTCCCTGACCGGATGCATTCCACTCGGGAATCAGAGTCATGCACATCCCCAGCGCAAACAAAAGGCCTCCAATTGTTCCTGCAATCATTGCTCCAAAAGTACTCTTCTTCATGATATTTGTTCCTTTCCTGATTTTTATTATTGTTTCTGTATCTCATCGACAACGCTATCTTAAAGGATGTGTGTTTCCGGAATGTTTGACAAATGTTTCTGAATTATTAATTCATAAAAATTTTTTAGCCTGCTTGATAAGCCAGGAACGAAATACCCTGTACACTAAAAAGGATTGCCATATGTACACAGATACATATCGCAACCCTTCAAATGCGAAAAAACATATATTTTCATTCAGTATATGGCATGCAGATTCTTCATGGAGATATCAAGTATCGGCGCAGAATGCGTCAGCGCCCCGCTGGAAATATAGTCTACACCCAGCTCTGCCAGTTCCGCAATATTGTCTCTGGTCACATTGCCGGAGCATTCGGTCTCAGCTCTTCCGCCGATGATCCGGACGGCCTCACGCATTTCATCGGAAGACATGTTATCCAGCATAATAATATCCGCTCCCGCTTCCACCGCTTCGCGAACCATTTCCAGATTTTCGACTTCAACTTCAATCTTCCTCACGAAAGGCGCATACTCTCTTGCCATCCGGACGGCCCGGGCCACACCGCCTGCCGCGCCAATATGATTATCCTTCAGCAGTACGCCGTCAGACAGATTATAGCGATGATTATGTCCGCCGCCCACCCGCACTGCATATTTTTCAAAAATTCTCATATTGGGCGTTGTCTTCCGCGTGTCCAGCAGTTTTGTACGGCTGTCTTTCAGAAGCTCTGCCACGGAATGTGTGTATGTAGCAATCCCGCTCATCCGCTGAAGGTAATTCAGCGCCACCCGCTCTCCGGACAGGAGAATACGGATATCGCCCCACACCTTTCCCAGAAGCTGTCCCGGACTCACTTTGTCACCATCCTTACAGAAAAACTCTGTCACAGTGCCGGGATCCAGTAATTCAAATACTCTGCGGAACACCTCCAGACCGGCCAGGACTCCTTCCTGTTTGCAGATCAGATCCACTTCTCCCTGTACAGCGTCTCTCATAACCGCATTTGTACTTACATCTTCGCTCGATATATCTTCCTTCAATGCTTCCAGAATCAGATGATCAGCCTGCAATGTCATAGTAATCCCGTTCATAATCGTCCTCCGCTTTCTGTTTTTCTTCTTTATTTTTACCGCAACTCCATTCTGACACAATCTTCTGGGCCGCCCGTTCTGCAAACACAAGGCTTTCCAGCAGGGAATTGCTGGCCAGTCGGTTGGCTCCGTGAACTCCGTTGCAGCTTGTCTCGCCGACTGCAAACAATCTCTCCATAGAAGTCCGGCTGTCCCTGTCTACCCAGATGCCGCCCATAAAATAATGCTGGGCCGGCACAACCGGGATCCAGTCTTTCGTCACATCATATCCTTCTTCAAGGCAGTGCTGATAAATATTCGGAAAATGATTCCGGATTGTCTCTCTGTCAATCTGTTCCATAGACAGCCAGACATGATCTGTTCCGTCCTTCTCCATCTGTTTCCGGATTGCCCCGGTCACCACATCCCGCGGAAGAAGCTCATCTACAAACCGCTCCCCGTCCTTATTTAAAAGGATCGCCCCTTCCCCCCGGACGGATTCTGAAATCAGGAATCTTCGCCCCGGTTTCTTCGAATACAGCGTCGTTGGATGAAACTGAACATAATCCAGATGTTCCAGACGGATGCCATGCCTTTTCGCAATGCGCAGCGCGTCCCCCGTCAGATGAGGATAATTCGTGGAATGTTCATACAGACCGCCGATTCCTCCTGTAGCAAGAATGGTATAAGGAGCTGAAATACGCAGCACATCTCCCTCGGTTTCCTCCGCAATAACTCCACAGCAGCAGATCTCAGGAATTTCTTTCTGCCCTTCGTTATTCCCGCTGCTTTTTTCCGCTGTATCTTCCATAATGTCTGTCATAACGGTGTGCTCCAGAATCGTTATATTCCGAAGCTTTCTGACCGCAGCAAGCAATTTTCCCGTAATTTCTTTTCCGGTTATGTCCTCATGAAACAAAATCCGGCACTCTGAATGAGCCCCCTCCCGGGTAAATGTGTAAGCATCAAGAAAATTTTTCTCTTTTCTGTCTGTTCCGCTGTTCTTTTTCTGGAACTCCACACCATAATCAATCAGTTCACGAATCACCTGGCTGGAGCTTCGAATCATAATATCAACGGATTCCTTCCGGTTTTCATAATGGCCGGCCCGCATGGTATCCTCAAAATAGCTTTCATAATCGGCTTCATCCCTGAGCACACAGATACCGCCCTGGGCCAGAAAGGAATCACTGCTCTCCGCATCTGATTTTGTAATCATCAGTATTTTTTTATCCTGCGGAAGATGAAGCGCCGCGAAAAGCCCCGCTGCGCCGGTACCGACAATCACTACATCTGCCCGGATTTCTGTCTCCCTGATCCTTTTTTTCTTTTCCATTGTCCTCTGTTTCCTTTCATTCATCCCAGATTCAGCATCTCTTCCAGCGGTTTTTCCGCCTCCTGCCGGAGCGTATCATCCAGGAACACTTCATTCTCTCCCGTTTTCAGAACATGAGCGATCTGCTCCAGTGTGATCCGTTTCATATCCATACACACCGGTTCTGTTTCGGTAAAATAAAACTGCTTTCCGGGGCAGTTCTTTTCCAGCGCAGCCCGCACGCCATTTTCTGTACAGATAATAAATTCCTCCTGACTGCTTTTCACAGCATAATCAATAATACCGGATGTACTTCCTGTATAATCGGCAAGTTCCAGCACATCTGCAGAACACTCCGGATGCGCAAGCACCAGTGCCCCGGGATGATCCTCCTTCGCCTTCCTGACCTGTTCTGTCCGGATCTGCTGGTGAACAGGACAATACCCCTCGTTAAAAATGAAATTCTTCTCCGGAATCTGATCCGCCACAAAATGCGCCAGGTTCTGATCCGGGATAAAATAAATATTTTTATTTGAAAGCTTCCGGATAATTTCCAGCGCATTGGCGGACGTCACACAGACATCGGAATATCGCTTCAGTTCTGCCGTTGAATTAATATAACAGACAACAGCAAGATCCTTATATGTTTCCCGCATCTGCCGGATCCGCTCCGGGTCTGCCATGTGAGCCATGACACAGTCCGCGGCAATATCCGGCAGAAGAACCCGCTTCTCCGGACTGAGAATTTTAGCACTCTCACCCATAAAATAAACTCCACAGAAAACAATGGTATCTGCATCCGATTTTGCCGCGATTTTGCTCAGATAAAAAGAATCTCCTATGTAATCCGCGATTTCCTGCACCTCAGGTCTGACATAATAATGTGCCAGAATTACCGCATTTTTTTCTTTTTTCAGCCGTTCTATCTCATCTATTACTGTCATATGTCTCCTCCTCATGGGAATCTGGTCATAAAGCCCATTATAACACTCGATTTTACATATGACAAGACACATGTTTTTACATTATATCATAGCAAAAGCCGGCTCTAACAAAGAGCCGGCCAATATTACAATGCCCATATTTACACTTTTTTCAGTATTTCCAGACGCGCCTGGAACATTTCTGCTTCCTGTTTCCTGTCACCGAATCTGCCCGGATCCATCTCCCGTTTCTGACGCAGACCGATCTTCTTTACTCCCTCTACTGCCGCCTCCCGCTGAGACATTTTTACGGGAAGCACTGTCTGACACAAAGCGCCCTCTGTCGTATCATAGGCCAGAAAGCACTGATTAAAGTCCATAAGAGGATACAATGAAATACAACGATTGGTGTTGTTATCCACCAGAAATCCCCAGTTCTCCGGATGCCGGTCTGTATTCCCTGTAAGGTAGTCCAGGATATTCATTCCATAATAAGTAACCGGATCCAGTTCCCTGCAGAACTCCAGAGTATCCAGGTCATGATTACAGGCATAGATGTCAAAAGCCATTTTTGACACTATGGAATACCTCTTTGATGTCACAATTCTGCTCTCAGTCACAACCTGTCCTTCAAAAACATATGGGTGGTACTGTACCTGCGGAATATCAAAACACTGACAGATTTCACTGGCCATCAGTTCTCTCGCCACGGCATCCTCATCCCCATCCTTTAAGAGCTTAAATCCGCTTTCATCCCGGATCCATGCCTTGGGGAAGCATCCCTTTGTTGACAAATCCGGAGCCATCTCACGGTTTGTAACAGTCAGCGCCTTTCCTTTCAGTGACAACTCTACAATCGCTTCATTTAACGGATGATCATACAAATTAATCTGGGCAAACGAAACACGATCATTCTGGTTTCTGACCCAGAAAACATCTGTCAGGGAGACACAATGATACGACAGAGAAATTTCTGCCCGGTCCCTGTCTGTCACCGCCTGCGAGACTCCGATGCTGTTCAGGATCTCTTTTGCATATTTCCGGTCCAGGGACAGTACCCGGGACGCACACCAATGGTAAAAATTCACCAGATTGTTCATTCTTGTCTCTATATCATCCGGATCCGTTTCCTGCTCCAGATAAAGATCATAGGGCATAAATTTTTCATTCTGTATCCTGACGCTGCCAGTCGATGATATGACTGCCACCACTTTCTCCATATGCATAACTTCATATATGATTTGTGTTTTTCGCCCATTTACAGTCATTCCCAAACTCCCTTTCACAAAACAGCAATCTTTCCGCTTCCTATAGGTGTTTATTGTTTCCAGAGCCGTTTTACCATTTCCGCTGCAGTATCCTGATCCATGCCGGTTCTCTGGCAGATGATCTGTATCGCTTCATCCGTAGTCCCTTCCCTTTCCTGGCACTCTGCAATA
Source organism: uncultured Lachnospiraceae bacterium (assembly GCA_946491665.1). Taxonomy (GTDB): domain Bacteria; phylum Bacillota; class Clostridia; order Lachnospirales; family Lachnospiraceae; genus Eubacterium_I. The sequence continues at coordinate 23,946 of CAMLYL010000041.1, forward strand.
AAGCTGCGGCATATATGATCCAGTATCAGATCCTTATTTTTTAACTGGTTTTCCTGCTCCTTCAGCTGATTTTTCTGGTCTTTGAGCTGTTCCTCCTTCTCCTTGAGCTGGTCTGCCTTCTTTCTGATCTCATCCTCCATCTCATCAATCATATACTGGACGGTATTCCGGTCCAATATCCTCAGTTCTTCTGAAAACATGTCCATCACCCTTTCTGTATTGCGACAGGCTGTGTAGAGATCCCGGTACAGATCTTCAAACCAGGGATACTGCTCCAGCAGATCCAGAATCTGTTCCGGCCGGTCTGTACCCAGAAACATCAGCCATGCATCCAATTCATTTTCTATAATCTTATTCTGATGGATCCGGAAATAGATGTCAAGATTTATAAAGATATATTCCTGTAAAAGATTGAGACAGATCCCGCTGTTTAAAGTCTGTATGCTGCGGTGAAGATAACAGTCCGGGCTTCTGGTGAAAATCTCCGGACTTTTTTCATAAAAGATAATCGTATAGACATTCTTGATATCGCGGAAAGAAAAGCTCTCATTCCTCGCTTTCCTTTCCCGTTTTACCCGTCTGTACTGGCGCATCAGCAGATCCGCAGAATAACAGGCGGCCCGGAATCTCATCCGGATTGAAAACGATCTTAAAAAAGCTGTCATAAAGTACTTTTACACCACGGACTCCTGTAAACATATCCAGGAACATTTCCTGCCGTTCCGGTTCCCACTCCTGATACCGGTTCAGAAGATGACTGTTTCCATATATCTCCTGTAAAATCTGCGCTCTTGTCCGGATCTCCGGGAATCGCTCCTGCAGCTTATTTGCCATATTGTATCCTCCTTTTTCATTAATTATTTTATTCTTCAGCTTTATCGTATCAGGGGAAAATAAAAAGATTTACAATTACAACTTTTTATCCCCATGCGCAATTTAAACTACAGTTGTATGTTACATTATACCACTTTTTCTTTCTTTGGGGGGAAAATCTTTCCTCAGATTCCCATGTTCTGACAATCGGTCTGTTCCAGGCGCAGAAACAGCCGTCAGGGTATCCTGGCGGCTGATAAATATCTGCAATATATATCTATGAGATTTTTCCATTTGGCGGACACAAGAAATAGTCTCATAATTGTGTCACTGTAAAAAGAGAACGGCCCGGCAGGCCGCTCTCTTTACGTTTATCTGCATATGAATATTTCTACTCTTCAATATCTGTAAGCTCTATGCCATAGGTCAGATATCCGGAGTAATGCACACCCTTCTGAATCACAAGATTATCGGCTGTGGAATCCGGATAATTCAGAGCAGCCGGACGAAGCTCATAGTTCATGGTGCCATCCTCTGTGAAGGATGCCAGCTCCATACCTCTGATCTGATTCTCAAGCGCACCCATCTTGAATTCGCCATCTGTACCTTTGACATACAGGGTCATCATATATTCTTTTCCTGTCTCTTCATTGGTTCCCTCCAGGTATAATCTTCCGAAAGTACCATTTCCTCTGTCCAGTGTTACGGAAATTTTCTTTCCTTCCGGAATATATTTTACATCGCTGGCAGTTACCGGAACCTGTGTATTTTCTGTCGCGCTGAGCGCTACCGTTTCGGGAACAGTTACCGTATAAACAGGATCATTTGCCACATATAAGCTTAAATCTGTTCTCCCGGATGTGGTATTTGCCGCAAAGATCGGCATTGCACAGAATAAAGTCGCCGCCGCAAAAAGTGTTGCTCCAAATGCTAATTTTTTCATAATAATTCTCCTTCCATAAAAGTGTCTCAGACTACATGTAAAACAGCCTTTACAACAGCGCCGTTCATGGGAGTCAGCGTATCATCCATCGTGTAGGTAGACACGTTGAGATGGATTTCGTAATCTCCTGCTTCCAGAGGTTCCGTCACTTCAAATTCCCGCACTGCTTTCCCCGGTTCGATCAGATCAGACTCATAAATCGGAGTTTCACTGTCGTCAATTGTAATCGTATATCTGAAATAGCAGTTATTGTCCTCCGGGTTTGCCAGGGTAATTTTCCAGTCTGTTTCTCCGGCATATACCGTGATATCTCCATATCCCGGAATCTTAATCCCCTGCTGTCCGTCAGACAGATCTTCCGTCTCTCCGCTCCAGTCCTCCGCAGCGTCATCCAGAACAATTCCCTGGGTGCTCTGCGCATTATCGCTGTTCCTGACGGCCAGGAATGCACCAACGGCAACTGCTGCGGCAGCTATGATAATAACGATAAGAATCAGACCGATCCTCCTGCTGTTTTTCTGTTTCTGCATATAATCTGTACTCTTCCTTCACTATTTTATATTTCTTGCTTTTTGGATTCTTTCCTGATCTGCCTGATCATCAGTACGCTCGTTCCGCCTGAGACAACGGCGATGCAGACAAAAATCAGAAAAGTTTTATTTTCAGAATCACCGGTCTGCGGCGATTTTCTGTCAGAAGCTTCTTCCTGAATATCTTCTGTTTTTCCCGGCTGGGAATCTGCTGATACATTCTGCTCGGGAATATATAATTCCAGCCTGCTGGCAGCAGCGGCGTCAGCCTGTATTCCCGGAAATATCAGGAGAGAAAGCAATGCCGCGAAAAAGCAGATTCTCTTACAACATCTGCAGAGCATTACTCCACATCCGCAAGTTCAATTCCGAATGTAATGCTGCCTGTGTATGCCACGCCATACTCATACCGTCCTGCGATTACCGGCTTGATCTGGTACTGTTTTGTCTCATTTCCGTCAAAAGAAACTACTTCTTTTCCAACGCCGACAGCGCCTGTAGATGCATTGGTTTCAATCAATTCTCCATCATCAGAAATAATCTGATAGCGCAGACTGGTTCTGGGAGATGTTTCTGCTTCTACAATCATCTGATCCCGATATTTATCTGTGCCGGCAATCGTAACAGAAATTTTCTTTCCTTCCGGCAGATTTTCAACATCACTTGCAGTAACATCCACATACGTTCCTTCGTTTCCCATGGATACAGAAGCCGGAATCGTTACTGTATATTTCGGCTCTGCAGTTAATGTTACACTGATCTGCTGCTCCTGGCCGTTTTCTGCTGCCATGGCTCCCATCGGTACTGCCATAACTGCCAGTGCAGACATCAGCAGAATCGCTGCTTTTTTCTTCATATCTTGCTTATTCTCCTTTATCTTGTTTCATCAGCGGGCCCCCGACTGTCCTCATTTTACTTTAAATGAAGTGTGGAAACTATCATGTTTTCATTTTATTTCAGTAAATATTTGGTAAAATTTTTACTTATTTTACACAGTGTCAACACATTAAAATTACAAACTTTATACTCTTCCGGTTATATACGGTTATTTTCAAAAAAACATACGCCACTCCGGAAAACCGTACATGGTTTCCCGGAGTGGCGTATGTCAATACAAGCAAAGTAATCTGTCTCCCGCAGCTCGTTTCGCAGGCGCTAAATATCCAGGGGAAAGCGATGCGATTCTTCTATGATCGCCTATTCTGCCGGGAAAATTGCAGAAATCAAAGGCATCCCTCTGCGGGAGGTGCTGGAAGCAGGCAAGAGAAACGCAG
>CAMLYL010000042.1 GCA_946491665.1 uncultured Lachnospiraceae bacterium
TCTGTCCGCGCAGGAGCCATCTGCTGTTCCCAGAAGATTTCATCACACCAGAGCAGCCCTGTTTCAGCTGTATCGTCAAATTCCGTGTTCCGGATAAATCCCGCATAGGATTCCGTTCCCACGCTTTCCACTCTGGGGTTCCGGCGCAGGCTATCCTGCTGCTGCGGAGTAAAACCGTTCATTGTAACGATATCATACTCCGCGCCGTTCAGCCTTGTATTCTGCTGCCTGCCCAGATCCAGCCAGGTAATGCCGATAGTAAACACACAGAAAAGCAGAAATGCCGACAGGGCCACTGTAAGAAACAGAATGCCGAACTGCTTTTTGTTTGTCCGGACTGTATTCTTCGCCAGCCTGCGTATAATCGCCTGATTATTATTCGCCAGCATGGAAATCACCTTCTTTCCCTGCCGCCGTTTTTCCGGATAATCTCCTTCCCTGCCCTGTTTCTGCCTCCCCGGATAAAGCCCTTTCCACACCGGAAAAACTCCGGATTTTTCCATCCTCTATCCGCACCGTCCGGTCCGCCATCTGGGCAATATCCCCGTCGTGGGTAATCAGAATGATGGTCTGCTGGTACTGGCGGGCCAGCACCTTCAGCAGCCCGATCACATCATGGCTGGCCGCCGTATCCAGGTTTCCCGTGGGCTCATCCGCAAGAATGATCGCGGGTTTTGTGACCAGCGCCCGCACAATCGCCACCCGCTGCTGCTCTCCTCCGGACAGCATCCCGGGAAGCATCTCCATTTTATCTGAAATATGAAGAATGTCTGTCAATTCCCTGACAAATCCCCGGTCAATCTGCGCGCCGTCCAGTTCCAGCGGAAATACAATATTGTCAAAAACATTCAGATCCGGGATCAGATTATACTGCTGAAAAATAAATCCCACTTTTCTTCTCCGGAACAGGGCAAGCTGCTCCCCGTTCATTTCAGCAAGATTCATACCGTCAACGATGACCGTTCCCTCCGTGGGCGCGTCCAGGCCGCCCAGCATATGAAGAAGGGTACTTTTTCCGCTTCCCGATTTTCCGATAATGGAAACAAACTCCCGCTCCCGCACTTCAAAATCCACGCCGTCCAGGGCTTTCACCACCTGGCTGCCCACGGAATAATATTTTTTCAGCCCTTCTGTTTTTACAAGCACTTCTTTCATGACTGTACCTCCTTATGCTTACAGCATAAATCAGAAAAATCACAAACTATTCACAAAAGGGAAAAATCACAAAACTGTGACTTTTCCCTAATTATACCGCAACTCCTGTTCCGCTTATAAAAGCAGATCATTTACTGCGTCCTTTTTCTCAATTTCCATCCGGCAGATAAATCAGAAAGGTGCTTCCCTGATCCGGCTCTGACCTGACCTCAATATATCCGTTCTGCATCGTAATAATTTTCCGGGCCAGATAGAGTCCGATCCCGATTCCCTCACTGTCATGAATCTCCGGTTCCCGGTAAAAGCGGGTGAAGACCGCCCCCTGCCGTTCCGGGGCAATCCCTTTTCCGGTATCCCGGACGCTGATTTTCGTAAAAATTTCCTGTCTGCATACAGAAATATAAATACTGCCGCCGGGGTCTGTATACTTGACTGCATTGTCCAGAATATTAAAAAGCGCCTCCGACGTCCATTTCCTGTCGTGATTCAGTTCCAGCCCTTCCTCGTAATCCACGGAAATCTGAATCTTCTTCTGATCGGCTTTTGGAATCACCGCGCTTATGGCGGCGGCCAGCGTATCCGTCAGCGGCTGCCTTTGCTTCCGGATCTTAATTGTACCCGTTTCCAGCCGCGACATTTTCACCATACTCTGCAGAAGGAAATCCAGCTTATCCACCTGCCCGGTCATTTTCTCCAGAACTGCCCGGATATTCCCCGGTTCCTCTGCCTCCATGTCTTCCGCCATCATCTCCAGATACAGGCGGATATTCGCCAGCGGCGTCTTCGTCTGATGGGAAATATCGGAGACCAGTTCTTTCAGAGTCTCTTTTTCCTCTGTGATTTCCTTTTCCTTGTGAATATACATATCCGAGAGACGCAGCAGCCGCTCATAAATCATTCCCCAGAGATCATCTTTTTCATAGGGTTCCGCTTCCAGCCTCTTCCCATCCAGCATCCGGTTCAGTGTGCCGTCCAGCCGCCGGGAAAAGTCATATATTCCCCGCTTCAGATTACGGCATTTCCACAACAGGCAGATTGCCGCGCAGGCCAGCGCAGCAACGATCAGCAGTAATATTATTTCCATATATATCCCATTCCATAAACATTCGAAATATACGAATGCTCCTCCGTTTCTATTTTCTTCCGCAGCCGGTTGATATTCACCGCCAGGGCATGCTTATCCATCAGCTGCACGCCCTCCTCCCAGAGGGCGTCCAACAGAACGGAATAAGTAAGAAGCTGTCCCCGGTGCTCCATCAGCTTTTTCAGAATCCGGTATTCGGTGGGTGTGACAGAACATTTCTCCGTTCCCTTCTGCACCGTCCCCATCTCAAAATCCACCTTCAGAAATCCATCATCATAGACATTGGCGGCTCCCCCTTCCCGCGAAAGAATCACCGCAATTTTTTTCAGCAGCACTTTCATGGAAAAAGGCTTTGTCACATAATCATCTGCCCCCAGATCATAGCCCTTCAAGACATCTTCCTCCAGATCCCTGGCAGAGAGAAATAAAACAGCAGACTGATTCCGGGCTCTGATCCATTTACAGAATTCAAAGCCGTCGCCGTCCGGCAAATTCACATCCAGAATTGCCAGAGCCAGTGTGTTCTTTTCCGCCAGCCCCCGGGCTTCGCCGCAGGAACCTGCGGACAGGACACGATATCTTTCCCGTTCCAGGGAAAAGCAGATCGTCTGATTCAGTTCCGTATCATCCTCTAAAACAAGAATTGTCTGCATGACGATCCTCCCTTCTCATTCACTCCTGATTGCATATGCTCTTCCCGGAAAGGCTTTTCCTTTCTTACATGAGACTGATTACATGTTATCATATGGTCGCCTGTCATCAAAAACAAAAAATCTGCATCTTACATCTGCATTTTCAGTATCTTTTTAAACTGGACCGAAAACAGAATCGCTGTGAAAGTTACCGCTATGAGATCTGCGATTGGTTCAGCCAAATAGACAGCCGTCGTCTGATCTGAACGGATTATCACAGGCATAAGATATATTAATGGGATCAGAAGAATAAACTTTCTTGTTACAGCCACAATAATGGATTCTTTTGCTTTTCCCAGCGCGTTAAAGGTCATCTGGCAGGCCATCTGTATTCCGAACAGGAGCATGGATCCCATATAAATCCGGAGCGCTGTTTTTGTAAATTCCACCAGCCGGGCGTCCGATGTAAACAGCGCCGCAAAGCCTCCCGGAAACAGCATTACAAAAATCCAGAGCAGAATGGAATATGCCAGACTGACTTTGAGAAGAAGCTTAAATGCTCCCCTGACCCGTTCTGTATCCTTCGCGCCATAGCAGTAACTGATAATAGGCTGCGCCCCCTGTCCCAGTCCCTGCAGCGGAAGCATGGCAAACTGCATCACACTTGTCAGAATCGTCATTGCGCCAACTGCAATATCCCCGCCGTACTTCTGCAGGGAACTGTTAAAGCATACAGAGATCACGCTCTCGCTGGCCTGAATAATAAAAGTAGCGACTCCCAGAGCCAGACAGGGAAGTATGATTGCAGACGTCAGCTTAAGATTCGCTTTCTTTATTTTCAGATATGTTCTCTTTCCGCACAGAAAATGGACTACCCAGATACAGGAAAGCGCCTGGGAAATAATTGTAGCCAGGGCGGCGCCCCTTACATCCATATGAAATCCGAAAATAAAAACCGGATCCAGAATAATGTTGGAAACCGCGCCGATCAGCACAGAAAGCATTCCGGTTTTCGCAAATCCCTGGGCCGTAATAAAAGCATTCATTCCGAGTGTAATCTCCACAAAAATGGTTCCCAGGGCATAAATATTCATATAATGAACCCCATATTCAATGGTGTTGCTGCTGGCTCCGAAAGCCATAAGCAGCTCTCTGTTCCAGATCAGAAGCACAATAGTAAGAACAACAGAAATAAGAATCTGCAGCATAAAACAGTTTCCCAGTGTTTTTTCTGCCGATTCCTTATCCCGTTTTCCCATAAAGATCGAAGCCCGGGGCGCCCCGCCATATCCCACCAGCGCAGCAAATGCAGACACAATCATAATCAGCGGCATGCAAACGCCGACTCCGGTCAGAGCCGCTGCGCCGATATCCGGAATATGACCAATATAAATCCGGTCCACAATATTGTACAGCATATTGATCAGCTGAGCCGTTACTGTAGGAAACGCCAGACGGAAAAGTAATTTGCCCAGAGGCTCCTTCCTCAGAAATTCTTTATCTGTATCCGCCCCTCCCATTCTCTCATTCTTCCGCTCCTCTTCCCTGTCCGTAATCACTGCCCTATTTTGTCCTGTACGCCGCATTTTTTCCTTCCCTTTCCATTGCCTTTCTGGTATTATCAAACAGTCTGCCAAAAAACTGGTCATACAATGCCAGTTCCTCCGCTGTGAAACCATCCAGAATGGCATCTACAAATTCTTCCCTGACTTCATTGACCGTTTCCATTACAGGTTCCGCCTCCGGCCGCAGCGTCAGATGAATCCTTCTCCGGTCTTCCAGATCCGGAGTCCGTTCCAGCAGCGATTTCTGAATAAGAGATTCGACAGACTTGGATACCGCACCTTTAGAAAGCATCCGCAGTTCCACAATATCAGCCGCAGTATCTTTTCCCGGATTGTTATGCAGGAAGCTGATGATATCAGCCTCAACAAGAGTAAGGTCATGCTCCGTACAGACTTTTTTCAGCATCTTATCATATAAACGGAACAGACTTCGCAGTCCCATAAACAATTCTGTTGTTTTTCTCATTGTGCCTCCTCCTGTTTTAGTTTATAAAGAAACTGTTTCTTTATAAACTTTTTTCTCCACAAACATTGTAATACATTAACTCCATAAGTCAAGCGCTCTGCGAAAATCACTTGACATTATTTTCGCAATTATTTAAAATATTTCTTGGAAAATCGTGCAGCAAAAGCGTAAGTCCAGATTTAAGGATATGAAATATTTCATTTCCGTATCTGGATCTGCGCTTTTTTTATTTTGCCGGAAAATATGTTCTGCTGCTGCCGTCTGAACGTACTGCGGCAGTATGAACATGCCAAAAGAAAGGAAGATTATAAAATGGATAAAAAACCGACGGAAAAGCTATGGACACCAGATTTTGTAAAGATTATAATTATTAATTTTTTTGTTTTCCTGAATCACCTGATGATACTCTCGACCTTCCCGTTTTTTGTATCCTATCTGGGATATTCGGACTCGGTTGCAGGCGCATGTTCCACTGTGTTCTCTCTGATCGCCGTAATCAGCCGTCCCTTTATAGGATGGATGCTGGATACCGGAAAAAGAAAAGCAATTCTGCTTGCCGGCCTGTGCGGTATGGCGCTGATGCCTTTGGGATATCTGCTGATCTATACAGCAGTATCTTCCATTGTACTGACTTTCATATGCAGAATGATACACGGCTGGGCTCTGGCATGCTCCAACACATCCACCTCAACCATTACAACAGATATGATACCCAAAACAAGATTTTCAGAAGGTATGGGTATGTTCGGTATGGCAACCGCTCTGGCGACCGCCTGCGGCCCCGCCCTGGGGGAGGCTCTGATGGGAATGGGCTTCTCAGTGCTGTTCCTGACAGGTACAATTATTATTATCATCAATCTGATTCTGTTTGCCACGCTGAAAACAAAAAAAATCGAAATGCCAAAGAAACCTCTTTCTCTGACATCTCTGATTGAAAAAAATGCTCTGCCTGCTTCACTGGTCATTCTGATTTTCCTCCTGACCTATGGCGCGCTGGAAAATTATATTTTGAAATTTGTAGCGGGAGAAAACGATATCACCCTTTCGGGCGGCCTGTATTTTACCGTTATGGCGGCTATGATTCTGGTGACGAGAATTCTGCTGGGAAAGGTGACTGACCGAAGAGGCGAGGCTGTTTTTGTGTACAGCTGCAATGGCGCAATGCTGGCCGCGCTGCTGCTGATCGCACTGATTCCAAACAATGCCACTTTTCTGTTGTCAGCCGTGCTTTCGGGATACGGATTCGGAGGTCTGGAACCGGCGCTTCAGTCTATGGCAGTCAGCGTAGCGCCTCCGGAAAGAAGAGGCGCCGCCAATTCCACATTTCTGTGTGCCTATGACATCGGCATTGGCGCGGGAGGAGGCATTGCCGGCGTGCTGATCGACACTGTGGGATATCATAAAATGTTTCTGATTATATCCGTTGCCGCTGTGATATCCGTAATTGCCTACCTGATCTGGGGCAGACATCATGTCTCATCCATTACCTGGAGAATCCGTAATCCGGAACAATATCAGGAATACTGCCGCACGCACGCCAGTCAGCACTGAGACATCTTTTTAAAGAGGCAGGAGTTCATACTCCTGCCTTTTCAGATCCATCAGCAGCACTTTCCCCGCCAGGACACTCTCCCGTCCCGCCAGAATCTTCAGGGTTTCCGCCGCCTGTACAGACGCGCACAGAGCCGGTACAAATGACAGCGTACTGCTGCCTGCCGCTCTGTCTTCCGGTACATACAGTCTCTGCATCAGACCGCTCCCCGGCAGTATTACCGCCGCCTGAGCATACCATGTTCCTATAGCGCCATGAATCAGCGGAATCTTCAGGCTTTCACAGGCTTCCGCCAGAATCAGCCTGCTCTCCGGACTGTCCAGGGCGTCCACCGCGGCGTCAGCCCCCTGCAGGATCTCCGCCGCATTGTTTCTCGTCAGATATTCCGATACCGGGCGCACAGCCACATCCGGATTCACCTTCCGTCCGCGCAGCCGTGCTTCCTCTGCTTTGCCGCAGCCGATATTTTCCACCGTACACAACAGCTGCCGGTTCAGATTGCTTTCCTCAAAGCGATCTCCGTCCACAGCGGTAATGCTTCCCACGCCTGCGCGCAGCAGCTCCTCCAGCACATAACCTCCCAGACCTCCGCAGCCCGCAATACAAACGTTCTTACGGCGGATCCGTTCCATTTCTTCCGGTTCGAACGCCCCTATATTTCTGTCATATCTGCTTTCCATCTGCTATTCTCCATATGTATGAGCAAACACATCCGCGGCCCGGATCTTTTTGCAGGTTTCACACAGCGTTACAGATTCCAGCCCCGCTCTTACAGCTGCCAGCTCCAGCTCTTCCCTTGTTCCGATGGGCTTCCCGCAGCGGCTGCAGTGAACCAGCTCAAAAGTTTTACCCCAGATCGTTCTGTGCGTATCTGTCTCCTCAATCTCTATTGCATCGGTGGGACAGACGCTGGCACAGCTTCCGCAGCCTACACAGACCGGACTGGGTTCATGGTAGGGCGCCGCAATTTCTTTCAGAATACCTCTGTTTACTGTGGATATAGCTCCCACACTGAGCTCCGTACAGGCTCTGACACATAGTCCGCACAGAATACATTTCCCTGTATCTGCAGGCTTCAGCCGAAGCAATTCGGGCGCATGGTACTGTCTGCACAGTTCATCAATTACCTCGCTGTCAGGAGCCCGCTTTTTCAGAAGCGCAAGCACGATTCCCCTCTGCCTGCGGATTTTTTCGCTGTCCGTGTACACTTCGATTTCTTTCTCTACAGGATAGACGCAGGAAACCACAACTTTGCTTTTTCCCCGCTCCAGCACTTCCACAATGCACAACCTGCAGCAGCCCTGCCCCGGCAGGCTTTCATGATGGCAGAGCGTAGGAATATGAATGCCGTTTCTTTTTGCAATCTGAAGCAGAAATTCACCTTTTTCACAGGTACATTTTTTTCCGTCAATCGTAATAATCATTCCTGCACCTCCTTCGCCTGCTTCTGTTTTTTCCCTCTGGTCAGCACCGCCTCAAATCTGCAGGCTTCCCGGCAGCTTCCGCAGGCAACGCATTTCTCCGGATCAATCACATGGGGCTGCTTTAAGCTGCCGGTGACTGCTCCCGCGGGGCAGGCGCGCATACATGCGCCGCATCCCCGGCAGGCGTCCGGATTAATTTCAAAAGAGGTCAGTGCGGGACATACTCCCGCCGGACACCGGTGTTCCCGGATATGAGCCTCATATTCCTCTCTGAAATATTTCAGCGTAGTGAGAACCGGGTTGGGCGCCGATTTTCCAAGGGCGCACAGAGAACTGTCCTTTAAGGTTTCGCACAGCTCCTCCAGGATTTCCAGGTCTCCCTCCTGTCCCCTTCCTTCGCAGATATCCGTCAGGATTTTCAGCATATGGCGCAGACCCTCCCGGCACGGCGTACATTTTCCGCAGCTCTCTTCGGCCAGAAAATTAATATAATACCTGGCCACTTCGGGCATACAGCTCCTGTCATCCATAACAATCATTCCGCCGGATCCCATCATCGCTCCATAACTGGTAAGGGTATCAAAATCCACTTCCAGATCCAGCATGGAAGCCGGGATACATCCGCCGGAGGGGCCTCCGGTCTGAACCGCCTTAAAAGGCCGGTCATTTTTGATTCCGCCTCCGATATCAAAAATCAAGTGCCTCAGAGTCACTCCCATGGGCACTTCCACCAGACCGGTCCGTTTTACCTTTCCCACAAGGGCAAAAACCTTTGTGCCGGTGCTTCCTTTTGTTCCCAGTCTGGCAAATTCTTCTCCTCCGTCTCTTATAATCACAGGCACATTCGCCAGGGTTTCCACGTTATTCAGGACAGTCGGTTTGTCCCACAGTCCTCTCTGTACAGAACGGATATACTTTGCCCGGGGCTCTCCTACTCTTCCTTCCACCGAGGCCATCAGCGCAGTGGACTCTCCGCACACAAAGGCTCCGCCGCCCCGCACAACAGACAGGTGAAGCTTCCTGCCGCTTCCCATGATACTGTCCCCCAGTATTCCGGCTTTTTCCGCCTCACGGATTGCATTCTTCACATTTTCCACGGCAAGACTGTATTCATCTCTGATATAGAGGAATCCCTCCTCCGCGCCGATTGCCAGCGCGCAGATCGCCATTCCCTCCAGGACGCTGTGGGGATCTCCTTCCAGAATACTTCTGTCCATAAAGGCTCCCGGATCCCCCTCGTCGCCGTTGCAGGCCACATATTTCGGAAATACCGGGTACTCCGCGGCGCTCTTCCATTTTATTGCGGCGGGAAATCCGGCTCCGCCCCGTCCTCTTAATCCGGATTTGCTCATTTCCTCCAGGATTTCTTCCGAAGTCATACTCAGAGCTTTCTTAAGCGCTTCATATCCTCCGGCGCTCCGGTAATCCTCAATGCTTGCCGGTTCTATCTTTCCGATATGGCGCAGCGCCACTTTTTTCTGCGGAGCATAAAACGGATTCTCGTCCTGATGTACTACACGCTGTCCCTTATCATCTTTGTATAAAAGCCGGTTTACAAGCTCGCCGCTGCACAGAGTTTTTTCCACGATTTCCTCCACGTCGGAAACTCTGACTTTATAATATACGATATCCTCCGGCTCAATTTTTACGATAGGACCGTTTTCACAGAATCCGTTGCATCCGGTTCGTTTCACATAACACTTCACCTGGGCGGAAATTCCTTTTTCCTCAATCAGATTTTCCAGAGCATCGGCTACCTTTTTACTGCCGTTGGCAAGACATCCCGTTCCGCAGCAAACAAGAATCGTTTTCATACGCCTAACCCTCCTCCCGATAGCTGTTTAATATCTCCGGCAGCTTTTCCATTGTCACTTTTCCATAATAGGTGCCGTCCACAACCATGACCGGAGCCAGCGCGCAGGAACCCAGGCAGTTTACCAGTTCCAGTGAAAACAGACCGTCTTCCGTCGTTTCTCCCTCTTTTATGCCCAGTATCCTCTCCACAGCTCCCGCCAGATGATTGGCGCCCCTGATATGACAGGCAGTCCCGTCACACAGTTTTATAATATGCTTTCCCTTCGGTTTCAGACTTAACGCTTTATAAAACGTCGCCATGGCATACAGGGAGGAGAGGGGACATCCGAGATAATCGGAAAGAGCCTCCATCCCTTCTTTCGGTATGTAATTGAATTCTCTCTGCAAATCCTGCATAATAGCCAGGCTGTACCGCTGTTCACAGGGATATTTATGTAAAATGCTGTTGATTTCCGTTAATGAAACCCCCAAAATACTCACCGCCTTTTCTTTTTTTCAGCCGCCCGCCACAACGGGGAAAATCTGGACAGTATCCGACTCCTTTAATTCGGTTCGGATTCCCTCCAGAAATTCCACCCTGCGGCCGTTTACCATTACTATAATCCGCTCTCCCAGCTCCGTTTCACCGGGTGCAAAAAATTCATTTTTAAACTTTTTCCCGTATTTTTCCGCCAGCTTTTTCCCAAGTTCCAGCACGGTTCCGGGACATTCCATCTGAATTTCCTTGCACCCGGCGTAATCACGGTCTCGGAGATACGCAAAAAACTTAACTGTCATATGATAAAAGCCTTTCATTTATCCAATTCCGGGTTCCGTTATTTCTGTCCGCAGCCGCTCCGGCCGAAATGCCCGGAGCCGTTCTGCGGACAATAATTACAATTTCAGTTCTTTCAGTTTTTCCTTTGTGGGGATGCCTTCCTCATCCCAGCCTCTCGCTTTATAATATTCCGCAAGCATCGTGTACAGATCATTTACTTTGCCCTGGGCCGGTCCTTCCGGAAGCTTTTCTCTCAGCAGTCTCGGAGGCAGGGTATCCTTTTCCACGCCTGCGGCAATGTTGAACTGCTTCTCCAGATTCCAGATCCGTTCTCCCTTCAGCAGGATCTCCTCGTCACTTTCATCGCTTCCCACGGCTTCCCTGTACTGCGCCGCCACTTCCGGAAGTCCGATACCGAAGGTGGTAAACAGACAGATTCCGGAAGCGTCCACAAGAGCCGTCAGATCCTGGAACGTCTTAAGCAGCGCCGGTTTTCCTTCTGTCACCAGAGGATCTGTCTTTTCCGGAATACCCAGTACCTCCGGAGAGATCACGTAGCCTCTGACATGGCAGCCGCCTCTGTTTGACGTGGCATATTCCAGACCGATACCCTGAATCGCCCGGCCGTCATAAGCTGGCATTTCCTGCTTTTTCACAGACATGGACAATTCCGGATGTCCGTATTTTTCCGCCATACGATAGGAACCAAGTCCCATTATCTTTCCGAATCCCTCCCCTTTGCAGGTCATCTCGGTACATTTTACAACCGCCTCCGCATCACCAAAGCGCAGAGGGAATCCGATATCTTCTTCCGGTATGGCTCCCATCTCGTAAAGTTCCATGGCGCAGGCAATGGTCGCTCCCATGGTAATGGGGTCAATGCCGTACTGATTGCAGAGGAAGTTGGCGTTGCACACAGCCGCCAGATCGTTTACGCCGCAGTCCGCGCCAAAGGACCATCCGGCCTCGTACTCCGGTCCCTCTCCCTTGGACTTGAACTGTCCGTCCTTAATATCCGTCACACGGCCGCATCCGATAGAACAGCCAAAGCATCCTTTATTCCGGATCAGGTATTTTGCCGTCAGTGTCTCGCCGGAAATATCATCGGCGTCCGCAAATACAGAGCCGTCACGGCCGTTATTTTTCGGCATGGCGCCGGATGCATTTATAATATTCACCAGAATCTGTGTTCCGTATGCGGAAAGCCCCGCCCCGGTAACAGGATGCGCTTTCAGCGTTGCTCTTGCGTCCGTTGCCGCCTTGAAAAATCCCTCCGGCCTTGCCACCCGGACGGAACCGGTTCCTTTCACTGCCACAGCTTTTAATTTTTTCACTCCCATGACGGTTCCCATGCCGCCCCGGCCCGCTGCCCGGTGTTTGTCATTCATGATACCGGCAAACAGACATCCGTTCTCACCCGTAGGGGCAATGCAGGCGATCCGAAAATCCTCTCCCACTTCTTCATTAAGAAGATCTGTTGTCTCATATACGTCTTTTCCCCACAAATGAGAAGCGTCTCTCAGCTCCACAACATCATCATTTATGTACAGATAGACGGGGTTCTCAGAAACTCCTTCGAAAATAATCCCGTCATATCCCGCATATTTCAGCTCCGGTCCGAAATGACCTCCCGAATTGGCGGCTCCTATGGTGCCTGTCAGCGGAGACTTCGCAACTGCATTATATCTGCCCGCAGATGTGGCGCAGGTTCCCGTCAGCGGTCCGGTCATAAAGATCAGCTTGTTGTCCGGCCCCAGCGGATCACATTTGGGATCACATTCATCGCAGTAGTATTTGGTTCCCAGTCCCCGGGCTCCCACATATTCACTGGCATTTTTCATGTTTAACGGCTCTTTTTTTATGGTCTGATCACTGAGATTTACTCTGATAATTGTTCCTGTATATCCGTATGTCATGCCTGAGCCTCCTCTCCGAATACATCCCTGAATTTTTCGGCCACAAGTTTCTTTCGCTGACTTAATCTGTCCTCTTCCTCAAAAACAATGGCACCTCCCGGACAGTATTTCGCGCATTTGGGATCGCCGTCGCATAAATCGCACTTAAATACTTTCTTCAATTTGGAACTGAAGGAAATATTTCCCAGAGGACAGGCGTTCATACACATCTTGCATCCGATACATTTGTCATAATTCATTACAACAGCGCCGATTTCATTGCGGCTGATTGCCCCCACCGGACAGACTGCCTGGCAGCTGGCCTCCTCACACTGCATGCACATAACCGGTACTGCAATGGCCGCCTCCTCATAAAAAAGTACGTTTACATTGGCAAGCTTCGGATTAAATACCTGATAATGCCCAAAGGAACAGACCAGCTCGCAGGTACGGCAGTCAATGCACTTTTCCGGACTGATTTTTAACTGTTTCATACCGTTGTTCCGGATCTTTCAGCAAAAAACAAAGATCCGGAGTTCACCTCCTTTTTATTTTCTGACATTTTTATAATTATCTGATTATATTCTAAAAAATGCCCCATAAACATTCAATATTTTATCTCAAAGTTTTTATTGCTTTTTTGCATAAACAGAGATATCATTAACATGGTTATTTATATAATATTGTTAATTTTTTCTCAATATTTGCACAATATATGGTTATTTTGCCGGAAATAAGTCTTGTTTTAAGACCGTTTTTTATCATACATAAAGCGATAACGGCATCTTCTTATAACTTTTTACTATGAAAGAGAGGCTCGTATGAACACAACACAGCTACGCTATTTTATTACCGCGGCACAGCTGCAGAATTTATCCCGCGCCGCCGCACTGCTGCACCTTTCACAGCCGTCCCTCTCCAAAAGTATTTCCCGTCTGGAAGAGGAAATCGGAGTCCCCTTATTTAACCGAAATGGGAAAAAACTCACTCTGAACGCACAGGGACAGCGTTTTATGGAGTCTGCTTCCAGAATTTTAAAGGAGGCGGATCACGCAGTAACGGAAATCCAGGAAATGGGACGGGCAAACTCTCTGTCTATAGGAATTTTCGAAGCGGAGTCCATGGTACAGGACTGTCTCTGCGCATTCTCGCAGGAGCATCCCGGAATCCGCTTTCATATCGACTGCAGTCTGGAACCCGACGACAGCGTGGATATTAACAATTATGATATGCTCGTCTATCCTTCCTCTCCGGCGTTTGATAAGTATAAAGGCTATGAGCTGGGTACTGATCCGTACCTGCTGGCGCTGCCGGCTTCACATCCCCTGGCGCGGACGCCTCTGATTCAGCTCTCCCGTCTGGAAGGCGCCTCCTTCGTTTTTATGAAAAGCCGGGGCACCTGGACGGAGCTCCCCTTTAAGCTGTGCAGCGCCATGAATCTCTCTTTTTCTGTTCAGTGTTTTACAGATTCTCGTTCCATGCACAGATATATGATTGCCAATAATCATCTGGCTGGATTTGTGCCGGAAAGCTGTTCCGGCTTATACCGCAGCGATCCGAAAATCGCGCTGCTTCATATCTCAGATGAAAAATTTTCCAAAAAAATGATGCTCTGCTTTAAACGTGACAAGCATTTATCTGACCTGGCAAAAGAATTCAAACGCTTTACGCTTGACTATATGCACCTGGTGCAGCAGGAAACAGAAAACAGCGAAAAATCGAAAGGAGGAACTCCACATGCTGACAGTAAAAACACCTGACGAAGCATTTTCTCTTATCAAACAGGAATTTACCCACGGATGTCTGCCGAAAGAATACGTTCCTTTAAAGGAAGCCTGCGGACGGGTGCTGTCCGCTGATATTCTGGCGGACAGCTATGTGCCGGATTTTGATCGTTCCACCGTAGATGGTTACGCAGTATCGGCATCTGACACTTTCGGCTGCAGCGACAGCATTCCCTCCATTCTCCGGATGGACGGAGAAATCCTTATGGGCACGGATGCCGGAATTCTGCTGCAGCCCGGACACTGTGCATATATCCCCACCGGAGGCGCCCTTCCCAGGGGAGCGGACGCAGTGGTAATGATTGAATATACAGAAGATTATCACGACGGCACCATCGGGATCCAGAAGCCCGTTGCCCCGGGAAGCAATCTGATTTACAGAGGCGACGACGTCTGTCCCGGCAAAACTGTTCTGAAACGGGGACGGCGCCTGACGCCCCAGGATATCGGCGCACTGGCCGCCATGGGCATTGTCTCGGTCCCTGTCCGCAAAAAACCGGTTGTGGGAATTCTTTCTACCGGCGATGAACTTACCGATATTACGGAAACTCCCGGCCCCGGACAGGTACGGGACGTAAACTCTCCCATGCTGGCCGCCGCGGTGGCGCAGTGGGGAGGGATTCCCCGAACCTACGGCATTATACGGGATGACGAAAGTCTGCTGCGGCAGGCTGTCAGTCTTGCCTCCCGGGAATGTGATGTTATTCTGCTGTCCGGCGGAAGTTCCGTTGGTGAAAAGGATGTATCCTGCCGCATCATTCAGTCTCTCGGCAGCCTTTTGCTTCACGGAATTGCCATGAAGCCCGGAAAACCCACGATTATCGGAAAAATTTCAGAAAAACCGGTAATAGGACTGCCGGGGCATCCGGCCGCCGCATTTTTCGTATCACGGCTGTTTGTGAGAAAGATTCTCCTGCAGCTCGCCGGGTGTGACGAGGAAGACCGGGCTGTACCTGCCGTACTCAGCCAGACCGTGGAATCCAACCATGGACGCGCACAATACGTCAGTGTTTTCCTGGAAAGGCGGGACGGGATACTTTATGCCAATCCGATCCGCAGCAAATCCGGTCTGATCACCTCCCTGGCAGGAACCGGAGGATATTTCTGTATTCCCAGAGACTGCGAGGGAATCTCCAGAGGCGAAACCGTTATGGTAACCTGCAGTGGGTGAAGGGACTGTAAACAGTAATGAACTCATTCACAAAGAAAGGAATTTTATTATGGCATTTCAATATCTGACTAACGTACCATTACAACAGGCCAAAGAAGAATATCTGCAGCTTCTGATCAAAAACGGGCTGCAGCCTGAGGAAGAAACCGTCCCCGTACAGGAAGCCTGCGGCCGCATTACTTCACAGGCCGTGTACGCCCATATCTGCGCTCCCCATTACCATGCCAGCGCCATGGACGGCATTGCCCTGAAAGCATCCAAAACCTTTGGCGCCGGGGAAACCACTCCCGTACATTTGGCAAAGGAGGATTACATTACAGTTGATACCGGAGATCCTCTGCCGGAGGGCTGCGATGCAGTAATTATGATCGAGGATGTGATTGAAGAAGAGAACGGCGGTGTATGTCTGTACGCCCCCGCCGCTCCCTGGCAGCACATACGCCAGATCGGAGAAGACATCTGCGCCGGTGAAATGATCCTGGCTTCTCATGTGAAGATCTCTCCCTCCGCCATCGGAGCGCTCATTGCGGGCGGAGTGCTGGAGATTCCTGTGATCCGCCGTCCCAGAGTCGCGATTATCCCTACCGGGGATGAAATCATTCCCCCAACAGCAGATCCGGCCCCCGGGGACATTCTGGAGTTTAACTCCTCCATATTTTCCGCCATGCTGCGGGAGTGGGGAGCTGATCCTGTCACATTTCCCATTGTTCCGGACGATTTTGACAAAATCCGCCAGGCTGTATCTGACGCTGCCGCACAGTGTGATATTGTCCTTCTCAATGCGGGTTCCTCCGCCGGGAGAGAGGATTACAGCAAAGATGTGATTGCAAAGCTCGGCGGGGTACTGTACCACGGCATTGCCATCAAACCCGGAAAGCCGGCCATTCTGGGATACATTCAAAATAAGCCGGTACTGGGGGTTCCCGGTTATCCGGTATCGGGCATTATTGTAATTGAAGAGCTTCTGAAGCCGGTCATTGAATACTGCTGTGGACTGAAATTTCAGCGGCCCCAGTATGTACAGGCAGTTTTATCCCGCAATGTAGTCTCCAGCCTGAAATATCAGGAATTTCTCCGCGTGCAGACCGGGCGGGTCAATGGCCGGCTGGTTGCTTCGCCTCTGAACAGGGGCAGCGGCGTTGTGTCTTCCTTTATGAAGGCTGACGGCATGCTGGAAATTCCGCAGGGATGCGAAGGCTGCGAGGCAGGCGAGGAGGTTTCCATCCGCCTTCTGCGTCCCCTGGAAGATCTGGAACACACGGTAATCGCCATCGGCAGCCATGATCCTCTTCTGGATGAGCTGGCCAACCTGCTGCATCTGAATTATCCGGAACTGTATATGAGTTCTTCCCATGTGGGCTCTATGGGAGGCATCATGGCGGTACGCCGGGGTGAAACTCATCTGGCCGGAATTCATCTGCTGGACGAACAGGACGGAACGTACAATACTTCTTATATAAAGAAACACTTCCCCAACGGCGGCGTGCGCCAGGTGGAATGTGTGGGGCGCACACAGGGCCTGATGCTGACCAGGGGAAACCCGCTGCACATAGCCTCCATAAAGGATCTGGCCGGAGAAAATATCCGGTATGTAAACCGGCAGAAAGGCTCCGGCACACGGATTCTGATAGATTATCTGTGCCGGAAAGAAAATCTGGACACCTCCCGTATTTACGGGTATGACCGGGAAGAATTTACCCATACATCCGTTGCCGCCCAGATTGCCTCCGGCTCTGCCGACGCGGGAATGGGGATTTATTCCGCCGCCAGACTGTATGATCTGGATTTCCTTCCCATCTGCACTGAACAGTATGATCTGCTGATCCCCGACAGCGCCTGGGAGCTGCCCGCGGTTCAGGATCTGATCCGGACCATGCAGACAGAGGAATTCCGGACGCGTCTGGAAGAGCTTGGCGGATACAGCCTGGATCAGCCCGGACGGGTACGGCAGCATTTTTAAGAGGACAAAAGTATGCATTACGACTATGACACGGCAGTAATCGGCGCCGGAGTGCTGGGATGCTTCGCCGCCCGAAATCTCAGCCGCTGGCAGCTGAGCACCATACTTCTGGAAGCCAGGGAGGATATCTGCACCGGCATCACCCGGTCCAATACCGCTGTGATTTATCCGGGATATGATGTTCCTCCGGGCACGCTGAAAGCCCGTCTGTGCGTTGCCGCCAATCAGGATTTCGGCCGGGTATGCGAAGAACTGGGCGTTCCCTTTTCCCGCTGCGGATCTATCATGGCAGGATTCGGACCGAGAAGTGAAAAGTTTATAAAAAAACGTTATCAGCAGGGCGTGGAAAATCAGGTTCCGGGCATCCGGCTGCTCAGCGGAGAAGAAGTGCGTACCATGGAACCCGCTCTTTCTCCCGGGATCACCATCGGTCTGTATGCTCCCGGCACAGGCACGGTCAATCCCTGGGAACTGGGAATCGCCGCCTGTGAAAATGCCCGGGCAAACGGAGTCTTCCTGAAACTGCGCGCACCGGTACAGTCCATTCAGCCGCTGCACGATTCTTCCGGGGCCATTGCCGGATATCAGATCCATACATCTGACGGCTCCTTCAATGTAAAGGGCATTATCAACTGCGCCGGCATGTACGCAGACCGGATCCGCGAAATGGCTGCTCCTCCTCTGCTGCGAATTTTTCCCTCAAAAGGAGATTATTATATTCTGGATACAACCGCAGGAAATTTTGTAAACCACATTATTTTTCAGGAATCTGAAGAAAAAGGAAAGGGACTGAATCTGGTTCCCACCGTAAACGGCAACCTGCTTGTGGGACCTTCCAGTCTTCCCTGCGAAGACAGAGACGACTACAGCGTATCTGCGGATGGTCTCGATTTTATCCGGAAGCTGGCCGCCGAGGAGGTCCCTTCTCTGGATCTTTCCCAGACCATACGCAGTTTTGCCGCGCTCCGGCCCAATCCCGGCTATGTAAAGCTTCAGCCGGACGGTTCCTGTGAGAAGCTGGATCTGCCGGTCAACGGCTTTTCTTTCCTGGAAAAGGACAACGTGCCACTGTTTCTCAGTCTTGTGGGAATCAAAACCCCCGGCCTGACCTGTGCCAATGAGCTTGGAAAATATTGTGCCGAACGGCTTCTCTCAGAAATGAAGGAAAGAGGTCTGCTGAAGGAGCTCCGACCCAAAAAGCAGTATCATCCCAGACGGATACCGATTCCCCATCCGGCCTCCATGACATATGAAGACCGCCGGGCCCTGACGGAACAATCCCCCGCCTACGCCCGGGTTGTCTGCCGGTGCCGGGAGATTACAGAAGGGGAAATACGCGAAGCTGTCCGCCGGGGCGCCCGCACAATCGGCGGCGTAAAACGCCGGACCGGAAGCGGCACCGGACGGTGCCAGGGCAGTTTCTGCACCGAAAAAATTATTGAAATCTTATCAGAAGAACTGGGCTGTCCTCCTGAGGACATACGGCTGGAAACAGACGGCTCCTGGATGATCCGTTCCTGTACCGGATACAGTGAAAGGGAGTCGGCTTTATCTTCAGATCCGGCTCCGTCCGGTCATATACAGGAGCCGGGCGCGGCCGCTTCAGCGGCCGGGCTGCCCCATTATGATCTGGTGGTTGTGGGTGGAGGCGCCGCGGGAATGGCAGCTGCCCTGGCTGCCGAAAGCAGCGGCGCAGAAAAAATCCTTCTGGCCGATAGAAATTCCCGGCTCGGCGGCATCCTGCCCCAGTGTATCCACTCCGGATTCGGTCAGGGATACTTCGGTGAAGACCTGACAGGCCCCGAATATGCCAGACGTTTTGAAAAACGCATTCTCAGCAGCAGCGTGGAAATTCTGACAGACACAACAGTACTGTCCATTTCACCCGATCACCGGCTGGTACTTTCCGGAAAAACATGCGGTCTGTTTTCTGTCCATGCATCCGCCGTCATCCTGGCCACAGGATGCCGGGAGCGTCCGGTAGGTTCCCTTCCGGTTTCCGGTACCCGGCCGTCAGGCATTTTTACTGCCGGCGCCGCCCAGAAGCTGGTCAATCTGCATCACTGTGATCTGGGAAATGATATTGTAATTCTGGGGAGCGGAGATATCGGCCTGATTATGGCCCGCCGTTTCACTCTTCTGGGAAAAAATGTGATCGGAATGATTGAAAAAAACGCAGAATGCGGCGGAATGAAGCGCAACCGCGTCAACTGCCTGGAGGCTTTTCACATTCCTCTGTTCACTGATTCTGTCATTACGGCCATCCACGGATACCCCCGCATTACCGGGGTTACCGTAAAAAATCTGCGGACTGGCACAGACAGACTTTTTTCCTGCGATACCCTGATTACGGCAGTGGGACTGATTCCGGAGCGTGAGCTGATCCGCCCCCTGCTGGAACCTCATTCCGGACATCTTCCGGAATGGATCCGCCTGTGCGGGAACTGCGAACATGTGCATGAAATCGTGGACGCGGCTACCAAACAGGCAGAGACTGTGGGACGAATGACTGCCCGGGCCGGTCTCATTAACAGAAACGGATCTGACTAACGAAACAGCAGAGAGTTACGGCCGGAGCATACCCGCCGGATCAGCAGGTTCAAAACCGTACTGCGTTGACACCCATTCCGCAAAATCGTAAAATATAGAATAGGAAGAAAAAGGGGGGGCAGAACATGAGACGTGGATTCTTAAATCCAGATTTATATGATGAGGAAGACTTGTATACTGACCTGGACGACGACGATTTATATTACCAGATTATCTTCAGCGATTTCCCTGCGAAAAAATTTCATGAAGTGGCAGAAACCTCTTCCCTTCCGGAGCAGAACTTTCTGAAGCAGACCGTTCCTGCTGTGATCCGGCTGGAAACCTACGACTGGGTCATGGCAAACTATGATAAATCCGAATTTCCCTATCGCTCGGATCGTTCGCATATGGTCTGGCTGGCAAAACAACAGGGTTTTACAGTCGGAGAATTCAACTGGTGCATCCAGAATACCAGCAGAACCTGTACCTGTAATATAGGCAGCTACATCCGGCAGTTTGAGACTCTGGGAACAACTCCGTCGCCGGGGCTGGCCCGGACCTTCGCATGGATACAGAAACATGGCTCAGAAAGCTGGAGAGAAACATTTCTGTTCAGCGCCGCCCGGGAATTCTGGACAGCAGATCCGTATTGGAGCGGAGATGAGGGATACCGTCTGTGCTTCTTTACTGAGCTGACCTTTGAGGAACTGCTGTTTTTAAATACGCTTATAAAATGGGGAGAACGCACCGGACAGTGGAATGGGTATATCCGCCTGGAGAAAAACGCTGCCTCCGGCCTGTATGATACAGATGTATCTGCCTCCGGCCACCTGGAAATCACTTTGGAGCGGGAAGTGAAAATTCCCATGAAATATATTGAAAGAGTCCACTGGGAAAACAACTGGTCTGAAGAAAAAATCTTTCAGAGGGGAAAGCTCCTTCATATCTGCGTTCCCAAAAAATTCCGGAGAGACGTCATACATATGGGATTTACAGAAGAACAGGTATCTGAGATTCTGGAAAAATATCATAAAAAATGAAGCTACCGACAGCCCCTTTCCCTAAAAGGTTTATGCGTGACTCCCCGCAATTTGATTGCGAATTTCCCGGCTCAGTATCCCCCTGAGGGGCAGCGGGCTTTCCATCGGAGTATTGCATCTCTCTGCACATTTCGCGCGGTACTTATGCTGTCAATAGCTTTTATTTATTATATATCGGATCAGAAAATGATTCAAGATCTGCGAATGCAGAAGATTTCTGGTTGAAAACAATCGTTACTGCAAGCAGAGTGAACTGTAACAAACAATCAATTCATCAATTTCGGCAAATCATAGCAGAAGCAATATGTTTACAGCACGGCCTCAACCAGCCGCTTTGTGTAGTCATTCTGCGGATGCAGGATCACCTCATCCGGTGTTCCCTCCTCCACAATCCTGCCCTCATGCATAATCATGACACGGTCACAGAAATCCTGTACAAGCGCCAGATCATGAGAAATGAACAGATAGGACATTCCATAACGGGTTCCCAGTCCTTCCAGCAGTTCCATGATCTGCTTCTGCACCGTCACATCCAGTGAGCTGGTGGCCTCATCGCAGATCAGCAGCTCCGGTCTGACGGCCAGGACGCGGGCGATCGCCGCCCTCTGACACTGTCCTCCGCTGACTTCATGGGGATATCTTTCCGCATACATTTCGGAGAGGCCACACTGCTCCAGCAGCTCTCCCACTCTTTTCCCTGTTTCCGCCCGGGACAGGCCGCTGTTTCTCAGCCCTTCCCCGATGCCGGCTCCCAGCGTTCTGCGGGGATCAAAAGATCCCTCCGGCGACTGAAATACCATCTGGATCTTTTTATATATCTCTCTGCGTTTTTTCCCTCCTGCATGTGTAATATCCTCTCCGTCCAGTATGATTTCGCCGCCAGACACATCAATCAGCCGGGTGACCGCTTTGGCCACCGTACTTTTTCCGGAACCGGATTCCCCGATGATTCCCAGCTTTTCATTGGGATTTACAAAGAAACTGACAGAACTTACTGCCGGGTATCCTTGAAAATCAACTGTCATATTTTTTACTTCCAGCAATGATTTCATCTATTTCCTCCGTAATCCGGGCACAGCATCCAGCAATTTCTTTGTGTATTCTGCCCGGGGCTGTTTCAGCACCTGTCCGGCGTCTCCATACTCCCCGATCCGGCCTTCATGCAGAACAATCACGGTATCAGCCATGGCCGATACCAGTCCCATATTGTGCGTCACCAGAATGATTGCCGTACCATAAAGCTTCCGCAGAGCCATCATTTCTTCTACTGCCTGTCTCTGGGTAATCACATCCAGTGCGCTGGTTGGCTCATCCGCCAGAAGCACCGCCGGGCGCTGCATCATTGCCATGGCAATTCCCACACGCTGATTCATCCCGCCGGACAATTCAAAAGGATAACTCTTCAGAATTCTCCCCGGATCCGGAAAACCAAGCCGGTAAAACATCTCACAGCTCAGTTCCTCTGCTTCCTTCCTGGTTATTTTTCTGTGAGCTGACATACTCTCATAAATCTGACTGCCGATGGTCCGGACAGGACAGAAGGATGCTTTCGTATCCTGGAAAACCATCCCGATCTGGCTCCCTCTGATCTCCCGCATAGACCTTTCCGGAAGATCCGTCAGACTTTTCCCCCGGAACCAGATATGACCTCCGCTTATTGTTCCTCCCGGTCCAAGTACCCCAAGAGCGGCTCTCAGAAGCGTGCTTTTCCCACTCCCGGATTCCCCGACAATTCCCAGGATCTCCCCCGGCGCCAGGGAAAAGCTGATATCAGAAACCGTCTGCCTTCCGTTATAGCTGATGTTTATCTGGCTGTAAGTCAGCAGCGCTTCTTCCCTGTTTTCTTTTTTTACCACCAGATTACATCTCCTTTCCGGACGCCGTCTGCATTACTCACAAAACCGGCGCTTCAGTCTTCCTCTGTGATATCCAGATCCACCGTAATTTCATAATAATCACAGGGATGAGCCGTCAGCCCGGTAACGCTGGCTTTGGATACGATTCCCATACGCAGATGGGCGCAGAAAACAAACGCATTATCATCAAGAATGGTCTGCTGCATTTCCACCGCCAGCTCTCCCCTTCTCTGAATATCAAATGTCCCTGCCAGTTCCCGTGCCAGCTCCTCCAGACGGTCACTGTGATAATGACCATAATTTCCATCCGATTCATCCAGACACCGGTAAGTGAAAAAATATTCCGGGTCTCCCGTGGGAGCCGTCACAAAAGCGCTTACATATATATCCCAGGCCCCGGAATCCATTCGCACCCGGTTATGATCCGACGTATTGATGATTTCCACCTGGAATCCGATCTCACCCAGAGTAGCCTGGGCCGATTCCGCAAGGACGGGCAGTTC
Source organism: uncultured Lachnospiraceae bacterium (assembly GCA_946491665.1). Taxonomy (GTDB): domain Bacteria; phylum Bacillota; class Clostridia; order Lachnospirales; family Lachnospiraceae; genus Eubacterium_I. The sequence goes on from CAMLYL010000042.1 coordinate 23,189, forward strand.
CTGGCGGCTGGGGTAGGTGAGCCAGCGCAGCACCAGGGGAGTACCGTCCTTTTCCCGGACGCCATCCCCGTCTTCATCCCGCCATCCTGCTTCTTCCAGCACTTCCATGGCTCCTTCCGGATCATATTCCTCTGCGGAAACCACATCGCCCCCGAAAGAAAAATTACCAGGAAAGGCGCCTGCCGCCGCATAGCCGTTTCCTCCGAGAAGCTTCCCCGCAAAGCTTTCTTTATCAATACCCATGGCGATGGCTTTGCGGACAGCAGGATCCCCTGCGATCTCACTCTCAAAATTCATTGCCCCCAGAAAAGCCCTGCTGGTGGCGCATGCTGTTATGTTATAATTCTCATTTTCAAAAAATGGATAGCTGATATAGGGCAGCCCGTAGGCCGCGTCAATTTCTCCCGACTGGAGAGCCATAGTCAGCGTATCTCCGTCGGAAATTGTCCGCACCATAATCCGGTCAATTTTCGGTTCCCCATCCCAGTAGTTCTCGTTTTTTACCAGCTCTATTCCGGAATCTGTCGTGAGAGAAACCGCCCTGTAGGGACCGGTGCCCTGTACAATTCCCTCTTTTGTCACTCCTGCCTGTACATCATAAATGCATCCATAAGGATCTGTCAGATACTGGATCAGCGCGGGAACCGGAATCTCTGTCCGGATGATAATGTCCTGGCCGCTGGCTGTGATTTCCCGGATATGAAGATCCCCGGCTGCCCGGGCATGATTCTCAATCAGAGCTTCCAGGCATTCCTTTACAGCCTCTCCATCCAGACTCCGGCCGCTGGTAAACGTGATGCCCGCCCGCAATGTGATTTTCCAGGTCAGCTCGTCTACATTTTCATAGCCTGCCGCCAGCCACGGCTCAATTTCCATCTGATCATTCAGACGGAAAAGTGTCTCCCCCACTCCATACCGGATGCAGGCCCATCCGCTGTTGCTGTTGTGGGGGTTAATATCCGGCTCCCCGTTTTCCGCGTTAAAGGTGGTGTCTCCCAGGACAAAGGTTTTCAGCCCTTCACTCTCCGCGCTCTGTTCCTCTTCCGCTCTCCGGCTTCTGCCGCATCCCGGCAGAGAAACAGCCAGAAGCGCCGGAATCAGAAGAAGCAGAATGATTCTTTTTATCATTTTCCGCCTCCATTCTCCCGTTTTCTTCCTGCGCTGCGGGGATCCATACAGTCTCTCACCGCATCTCCCAGCAGATTAAAGACCGACACCGACACAAATATTCCGATTCCCGGCGTGAGCACCACCCAGGGATACAGCAGAAGCATGCTTCTGCCCTGGCTCATCATACTTCCCCACTCCGCCATGGGCGGCTTTGCTCCCAGTCCCAGAAAAGAAAGACCCGCTATTTCCATCATCATTGTGCCGATATCCAGCACTGCCGTAACAAGAATCTGCCCCGCGATATTCGGCAGAATATGCCGGAAAATAATCTGCAGCGGACGGCTGCCCGCAAGCCGGGCGGAAGCAATATAGTCCGAGCTTTTTACAGACAATGTCTGGCTCCTGGCAATCCTCGCATATTTCGGCCAGCTGACAACCGCCAGGGCCAGCACGGCATTTCCGATCCCTCCATTTAAAACAGCAGCAATGGCAAGGGCAAATACCAGACCGGGGAAGGCCAGACAGATATCGGAAATCCGCATCAGAATTCCATCCACCGCTTTTCCGGAATAGCCGCAGATCACGCCAATGGCAGTTCCTGCCACAGAAATGATTCCCACCAGCACAAGGGCAGAAAAAATACTGGTAGCAGCGCCTGCAAGTACCCGTGAAAGCATGTCTCTTCCAAACTGGTCCGTTCCAAAAGGATGCGCCCGGCTGGGCGCCTCCAGCACGGCGTCATAATTCTGGCAGCTGGGATCATAGGGGCATAGCTGACGGGAAAAAACAGCCGCCAGCACCAGAGCGGCAGCGAGAGCTGAGAAAAAAATAAGTTTTCTTCTGACTGTCCGGTTCATGACTGCTGCTCACCTCCCAGGCGTATTCTGGGATCCAGAATATGATAAAGAATATCGGTAACCAGATTCACCGCCACATAAATCACTGCCATCCAGACCACGTAGGCCTGTATCACAGGATAATCCCGCATACTGATGGCGTCCACCACCAGCTTTCCCACGCCGTCCCACATAAAAATATTTTCTACAATAGCTGTTCCTCCCAGAAGACTCCCCACAGAAAGAGCCAGGAGAGTCAGAATTGTCACCAGGCAGGATCTTAAAACACTTTTCCACAAAGTAACAGAAAAACGGATACCTCTGGCCTTTGCCGCCAGAACATATGGCTGATCCAGTTCATTCAGCACCGCCGCCCGCATCTGCCGCAGATATCTGGCAGACATGGCGATGGCCAGGGTAAGACTGGGAAGAGCCGCGCTCCTCAGATCTGTTCCCTCCGCAATCACCGGAAAAACAGGGAACAGCACAGAAAACAGATACATCAGCAGAAGCGCCACAAAAAAGTTGGGAAGACTGTTTCCCACAAAGCCGCAGACCCGGATCAGATAATCGATGAAACGGTTCTGTTTTACCGCCGCAAGAATCCCCAGCGGTATGGAAATCGCTACCGTCAGCACAACAGATGTTCCTGTCAGAAGCAGCGTGGCCGGAAGTCTGGAAAGAAAAGAACGGAATACATCCTCCCCGGAGACATAGCTCACTCCCAGATCTCCTGTCAGAAAATCTCCCAGCCAGCTGATATACTGTACCAGAAACGGCCGGTCCAGTCCCAGTTCCGCCCGCCGGGCGTCAATTACCTCCTGGGAGAGGGCAACTCCGGAGGCGTCTATCTGCTGGAGCACGGCATCGCTTCCCGCCGCATGCATCAGAGCAAAAGAAAGAAAAGTGATCCCGAACAGGATCGGGATCAGCAGCAGTAATCTCTTTAAAATATATTTCTTCATTTTTATACCGGAACCGTCCCGTTCTTCACCGCCCTGATCCGGAAAACCGGATAGGGCGTACGGAACTGATCATCCTGCAGAAACAGGCGCTTTCCAATCTGTGTATCTGCCTCCACCCGGCTGCATCCGGACTGTCTGAGAAAAAACACATCCCAGCCGGGACGTTTCCATCCGCTGATGGGAAGCATGCCGTATATTTCCAGACATTCATCCATCTGTCCCCGGGAAAGCATCTCATGAGCTTTCTCTCCCTCAAGGCCGCTGCTCAGATGGTATCTGGCATGCTCTGCATCGTAATTCAGCAGGATTCCGCCCGGTTTCAGAATTCTCAGCCACTGCCGGTAGGCCCTCTCCGGATGGGGCAGGGTCCAGGTCAGATTCCTGCTGACAACCACATCAAAAGTCTCATCCGGAAATGCAGGGCACTCCGCATCCATCTGGAAAAACTCCGCCTGGATTCCGTGCTGACGCGCCAGTTCCCTGCTGTGCAGAACCATGTCCTCTGTCAGATCAATGCCTGTCACATGATGTCCGCTCTCTGCCAGAAGCAGGGAGAAAAAGCCGCATCCGCACCCCACATCCAGGATTCTGAGCCCTGTCTTTCCCTGCAGGTGGGACAGAAGCTCCCGCGCCCAGATCTGGCGCTGCCCGCTCTGCAGCTCTTCCTCTCTCTGAGCCATGAAACTGTCTGACCGGGCGCTCCAGTAATTTACAATCCTGCTCTTTACCACTTCTGTTTCACGGTTATAATCTCTCTGAACGGCTGAATTCAATCTGCTTCACCTCTTCGCTTTCTTTCTGCGCTCTGTAAAATCTTTTCTAAACTGATAAGATTATTTTACCAGCACAGCCAGAAAAACGTAAGCCCTCCTGGGGGTTGTTTTGATATTATGAAATTTAAAACCCCTATTTACCGGTAAGTAGGTAAGCCCCTTACAGGGCTTACCCCTCTCAGAACCGGACGTGCAGC
>CAMLYL010000043.1 GCA_946491665.1 uncultured Lachnospiraceae bacterium
GTCCCATAATTCCCGCCTGAGAGTTGGATAAGATGTGAATCGGCTGACGGATGATATCAGATTTCATCTGCATATACAGCTCTGCATTGGAAACTCCGCCCGATGCGGTGATTTTTTTTGTCTCCACACCGATATGCGCGAATATTTCCATGCTGACCCGGGTTTCGCAGGAGAGGCCCTCCAGCAGAGCCCGGAACATCTGAGGCTTTGTCACTGTTACATCAATGCCCAGAAATCCGCCCAGAGCATGATTGTTGGGATCCATCAGGCTGACCTTGGAGAGGTAGGGGAGAAAGAAGACATCCCCTGCGCTGTCCGGGCAGCTCTGATAGAGTTTGGCGTAGTCAAAGTGCTCCTGGTTTTGCTCCCGGCAGAAATTATTTACAAACCAGGAGATACTGGTGCCGTGCGTCAGATTTCCTGTGATGATAATAAAGTGATCGTCGTCAATATAAGGTTCAAAACAGAGCTGATTTTCAATAATCAGGTCATTCAGGTGTGATTTGTGAACAACACAGTTAATACTCTCCGTGGAACCCTGGCCCAGCATTACTTCGCCGGGAAGAAGGGAACCGCTGCCGAGGGTGGCGGCGCACTGATCGTGGATTCCCATGACCACTTCGATGGAGGGAGAAAGTCCAAGTTCTTCTGCAAGCTCCTTCCGGAGTGTTCCAACGACTGCTCCGGAAGGAGTAATTCTGGAAAATCTGTCAATCGGAATATCGAACAGTTCCGCGGTTTTCTGAGACCATTGGCGTGTGTTGGCATCAAAGAACATCGTTCTGGATGCGCTGGACGGGTCGATCGTCCGGGCGCCGGATAACTGATAGGTGATGTAGTCTCCGAACAGGAAAAACTTGTCGGTTCTTTCAACCAGGCCGGGCATATGTTTCCGAAACCAGATAAATTTGTTCAGGGTGAACATCTGATTGACCGATACGCCGGTGATTTTGTGAAGTTCATAGGCGGAAATTTTTCTGCTGATTTCCGGAAGGGTATCTTTGCATCGCTGATCCAGATAGGTGATGCCGTTGCAGAGGATATGATCCTCTTCATCCAGCATGACCATGGCTTCGCCGATCGATGATACCGCAATATTTCTGACATCCTCTGTGTGCGGCGCAATTTCCTTCAGCACTTTTTTTACAGCGGCCCATACGACGGCCGGATCCAGTTCCACATAACCGGGCCGGGGAGAACAAAATGCGTATTCCTCTGAAGCTGAGTGTGTAATCTTTCCTTCCCTGGTAAGAATAGCGGCTTTACAGCCGCTGGTTCCCACATCTAAACCGATATATGACATAGCATACTCCCTATCTTTCCGCATCCGGATTGATCCGGATCACAGCTTTTGTAACATCATTCTTGTGATAAATTGCGTATTCCATACCTTTCTGTATATCATCAAATTCAAAAATATCTGATGCAATTTTTTTCAGAGGAATGATGCCGTCAGATACAGCCTTGATGATAGTGGGATAATGATTGCGGTAACGGAAAACAGTTTTAATGGTCATCTCATTGTCAATGATCCAGTTAACATTCATATTTGCCTGGCCGGAACTGGTATATCCCACCAGAGTGATAGTGCCGCCCCGCTTTGTCATTTTTGCCGTCTGGAACAGGGTTGTTTCATTTCCGGCTGTTTCAAACGTAAAATCTGCGCCTCCGCCGGTGAGTTCACGCACCTTTTCCACCGGATCACAGGAAGCCGCGTTGACAACATTTGCCGCGCCAAGTTCCAGCGCTTTTTTCAGACGGTTTTCCATAACATCCACAACAGTAATATCACGGATTCCCATACTCATTAAGGAAAGCATCGTTACAAGACCGATGCAGCCGGCGCCCAGAATGACTGCTGAGGATCCTACAGAGGCGCCGGACTGGCAGGCTGCATGGAAGCCGACTGCGAGAGGCTCCATCAGTGCTCCTTCCAGCGTGCTTACATTGTCCGGCAGCTTATAGCAGAGGTTTGCCGGGTGGGCAATGTATTCTGCGAAGCAGCCTTCTGTGACCGGGAGAGATGCATAGAAATATACATCCGGACACAGATTGTATTTCCCCTGTTTGCAGTAATCGCATGTCCAGCAGGGAACGCCGGGTTCTACGGCGACCCGGTCTCCTACGGAAAGGGAAGTGACATTTTTCCCGACTGCGGCAACGACTCCGCCCGGTTCATGTCCGAGCACCATAGGCCCGGTTACATGATTTTCTCCGATAAATCCATGTTCAAACAGGTGAGAATCAGAACCGCAGACACCTACATAATCCAGTTTAACCAGAACACAGTCGTCTCTGACCTCCGGAACATCTATCATTTCGAAATCAAGCTTTCCGACTTCATTCATGACAGCGGCCCGCATTTTTTTTGGAATTTCCTTCATAATGATCTCCTTTCATGTATCACGAAAATAGTATATTTAATAAACAAATCATACCACATTTAAAAATGGTTCACAACGAGAAAATAAAGAAAATTAGTGAAATTGACAAAAAAATAACGTAAATTTCAAAAATTGATATTACACTTGACAATGAAGCTGGAACATGGTATTGTAAATTTACTATAAAAAGTTGGTGCAATAAACTTTTGTTTTGTTAAGAATGAATGTTTATTGAAAAATCAGGAAAGGATGAAGAACATGAAAAAGAAAGTATTGGGAATGCTTCTGGTAGCGGCAATGGCGGGAACTCTTCTTGCCGGATGCGGCAGCAGCGGCGGAAATGATGGCGGAGCAGATTCAAGTGCGGCAGAAGAAGGCGGATCATCAGGAGACGGCAAAGTACTGAATGTGGCCTCTGTAAACAATGATTCTATGGTAATTATGGAAGAGCTGTCTTCGAAGTACACAGAGGAGACCGGTGTGGAGGTTAAGTTTACGATTCTTTCTGAGAACGAGATCCGTTCCAAGATTACACAGGATGCCGGCCTTGGCGGCGGAGAGTATGACCTGTTTACTCTGGGAACCAGTGATATGGCTTCTTATCTGGATAATGGCTGGTCAGAGCCTTTGGATCCGATGTTTGAAGCGCTTTCTCAGGAAGAGCAGGACGAATACGATCTGAATGACATTATCGAGTCTGTTCGGAAGAGCTGTTCTACAGAGGCAAATGGTCTTGGAGCCCTTCCCTTCTACTCCGAGTCAACGATGATCTGCTACAACAAGGAAATTTTTGAGCAGAAAGGTCTGACCATGCCGGAGAATCCTACATGGGAAGATATTTACGAGCTGGCAGCAGCTGCAGATGATGATGCTAACGGCATCAGTGGTATCGCGATCCGCGGTCTTGCGGGATACGGCGAGAATCAGTATGTATTCGGTTCTATTTTCAACGCATTTGGCGGTCAGTACTATGATATGGACTGGAATGCTACTTATGATAACGAAACAACAAGAGAGGCATGGGAGTTCTACAAGAAGCTTATGACAGTTGCAGAGGACAGCCCGACAACCTGTGGTTATACAGAGTGTCTGAACCTGTTTGCACAGGGCAAAGCGGCAATCTACTATGACGCAACCGTATCTGCAGGAACCTTCGCAGGCGATGATTCCGCAGTAAAAGGCAAAGTTGGTTATGCACCGGCTCCTACAGCCGCAAAGGATAACACCGGTACCATCGGCGGATGGGGAATCGCTATTTCTTCCAAGTCTCAGAATAAGGATCAGGCATTTGATTTCTTAAGATGGTGTACAAGCAAAGAGTATGTGCAGCTGGTTCAGGAAGAGAAAGGATTTGCCTCTACACCTTCCGGAACACGTTACTCTACCTATGAGAATCAGGAGTATCTGGATGCATGTGATTTTGCAGAGCCTACTTTCAATGCGATCAACAGTTCTGATGCTGAGAATCCTTGTCTGAATGAAGTTCCTTATACTGGAAATTCTCTTCCGAACTTACCGGAGTACTCTGCATGGGGAACAACAGTTGCCGAGCAGCTTGCTGCGTACATCAGCGGTTCTACAGATCTTGATACAGCAATTGCGACCTGTCAGGAAGCAATTGACAGTGCAGCGGCAGAAGGCGGTTACAGAGACTAATTGTAAACTTTGATCGGACACTTTTTGTCTGATGGACTGAAGCAGGCGGGACAGAGCTGACCTCTGGTTGGCTCTGTCTCTCTTAGAGAGAGGGGAGATTCAGCGAGGAGGGTTACAATGAAGAAAAAATTTGATCTCAGTAAACTGACTTTATATCCGGCAGTGATTTTTGTGTTTATTATTACACAGCTGCCATTTGCGATTACAATAATTTTTTCACTATTAAGATGGAATGTTATGAGACCCGATCAGGGAATATCCTTTGCGGGGATCAGCAACTATATTACAATTCTGACATCCAAGGACACATATCAGGTGTTGCTGAACACACTGATTATTGTGGTTGCCTGCCTGGCGCTGTGTACCGTACTGGCAGTTCTTCTGGGTGTACTGTTTAACAGAAAGTTTCCGGGAGGATATATTTTCCGGACATTGTTCGTAATGCCATACTTTGTGATGGACTGTATTGTCGGTATTTTCTGGAAAACTGTACTTCTGAACCCGAATATGGGTTTGAATTATTATATATGCAAGCTGTTTGGAATGCAGGCAGTGGACTTTTTTGGAAAATATGCGCTGCTTACGATTATTATACTGATTGTATGGCAGTGGACTCCGTTCTTTTTCCTGATTGTTATGGGTGGTCTGCAGGGAATTCCTGAGGAGGTGCAGGAGAGCGCGAAGCTGGATGGAGCATCCCCGCTTCAGAGACTTCTCTGGATTGATATTCCAATGATTAAGAAGCATATTGTTACTGCCATGGTTCTTGGGCTGATTAATATTCTGAAAGTATTCGGTCTGGTGTATGTTTCTACCCAGGGAGGTCCAGGCGTGTCATCGGCGAACCTTCCGTATCTGACATATCGGACGATTTTTAATGAATGGAATGTAGGAAAGGCAGCGGCACTGGCGGTAATTACAGTAGTGATTACGCTGATTGTTTCGCAGAATTTCTTCAAAGCGGTCAATAAAATTCAGGATTAGGAGGGAACAAAATGAGTATAAGAAAATTAAAAAGACTTCTGATCTGTATCGTGGTAATTGTAATTGCCCTGATTTGGTTCTTTCCAATTTTTTATATGGTGATTTCCAGCTTTAAGCCGGAAGCGCAGGTGGTTGTTCCCGGAATTATTTTTAATCCGACACTGGATAATTACAGGGAGGTTTTTTCAGACACCTTTGTTGAATGTTTGAGAAATTCTGTACTGGTTACTTTGCTGACAGTAGTAATTACAACTGTTCTGGCAGTGCCGGCTTCTTATGCGCTGGTATTTGTCCGTCTGAAAAATTCGGATTCTACCTATTTCTGGTTTGTATCCACAACGTTTCTTCCGGCAATTTCGGTAATTACTCCGGTATATCTGATTTTTCAGCGGGCACAGCTCATAGATACGCCTCTGGCGTTGGTGTTGTTATACAGCGGGTCAGGGGTACCCCTGATGGTATGGCTTGTGACGAATTATTTTCGTGAGATTCCGATGGATCTGGTAGAGGCGGCAGAACTGGACGGATGTACGAAGGTACAGACATTTTTCCATATAATGATTCCTTTGATCCGGAACGGACTGGTTTCTGCCATGCTTCTGGTATTCATTACGACCTGGAATGAATTCTTCTTTGCGGTTACCCTGACTTATTCCGATTCGGCGACGCTGCCGGTTTACATGAGTAAGTTCATGACGCAGCAGGGATATTTCTGGGGCAAGATGAGCGCTGCGGGAACATTGATTTGTTTAATTCCCATTATTCTTGGATTCTTTACGCAGAAGTCTCTGGTGAAGGGCATGACGGCAGGAGCATCAAAGGGTTAATGGAAATGATTTAAAAAGTAATAAGAAAGGTGGAAGTAGTTATGGGAATTCTTGATCAGTTCAGACTGGACGGGAAAAAAGCAATTGTGACAGGGGGTGCAAGAGGCATCGGCCAGGCCACGGCCCTGGCTTTCGCAGAGGCGGGAGCAGACGTTGCAGTGATGGATATTATTGACACATCCGAGACTGTCAGATTAATTAAGGAAATGGGAAGAGAGGCATATTCCATTAAGGTTGATCTGACCAATGAGGATGATGTGAATGCGGCGGTTGCCGAGGCGAAGGAAAAACTGGGAGCAATTCATGTGCTTCATAATAATGCAGGTATCGCCCATTGTGTAAAATGTGAGGATATGACATTTGAGGAATGGCGCATGGTTATGAAAATTGATCTGGATGCTGTATTTCTGGTGGCACGGGCTGTCGGAAGAATCATGATTGCCGACGGAACCGGCGGATCAATCGTAAATACCGCATCCATGTCGGGAACGATTGTCAATTATCCTCAGGAGCAGGTAGCCTATAATGCGGCAAAAGCAGGTGTGATTCATCTGACCAAGTCTCTGGCCTGTGAGTGGGCGAAATATAATATTCGGGTAAACTGCATCAGTCCCGGATATGTGTGTACAGATATGACGCCTCCTACCACAAATAAGGCATGGCAGGATATCTGGTATTCCATGTGCCCGACCAAGAGAATGGCCAGCGCCCAGGAAATGGCAGGCGGAGTTCTCTATCTGGCAAGCCCTGCGGCAAGCTATACGACAGGCGCAAATCTGGAGATCGACGGCGGATATGCCTGCTACTAAAAATAATTTCGGGGAAACGGAGAGGGAATGAGTATGGAGCGGAAACTGGCGGCCGGCGTTGATTACGGAAGCGATTCTGTAAGAGTATTGCTGGTGGAAATGGAAAATGGAAATGCTGTTTCTGAGGGGGTGTGTGCATATCCCCGCTGGGCGGAAAAGAAATACTGTGATCCTGGGAAAGTACAGTACCGCCAGCATGCCCTGGATTATATTGAAGGTCTGGAGACTGCCATGAAGGAGGCTATTGCAAAGGCCGGCCCGGATGCAGGCTCGCGGATCGCAAGCATTGCCATTGATACGACGGGGTCTACCCCCTGCCCGGTAGACCGGGAGGGAAATCCCCTGTGTCTGCGGGAGGAGTTTGCCGAAAATCCAAATGCCATGTTCCATTTGTGGAAGGATCACACTGCGGTGGAAGAGGCAAAGGAAATCAATCAGGTTTTCTCTGCCGGGGCGGTGGATTATACCAGGTATCAGGGAATCTATTCCTCCGAATGGTTCTGGGCGAAGATCCTGCATACGACCAGAACAGATCCGGCTATCCGGGAAGCGGCCTGGACCTGGACGGAGCACAGTGACTGGATTGCGGGAATGCTTGCGGGGAATGTGAATCCGGATACCATTGCCCACTGTTCCTGTGCGGCAGGTCATAAGGCTCTCTGGCACAGCGCCTTTGGGGGACTTCCCTCCGAGGAGTGTCTGGGACAGCTGGACAGTTATCTGGTAGATGTGGCGAGACGGTATAAAAAAAGTCCTGTGCCTGCGGGAACCTGCATCGGAACCATTACGCCGGAATGGGCGGAACGTCTGGGAATTAATCCCGGGGCAAAAATAGGAGCGGGATCCTTTGATGCTCACGCAGGGGGCGTGGCGGCAGGCGTTGCTCCGCATACTCTGGTGGCTGTAGTGGGAACATCCACGGTGGAGATGCTGGTGGAAAATCCGGAAGTGCTGGAAGGCAAGGATCTTCGGGAATACTGCGGTCAGGCAGAGGATTCCATCGTGCCGGGATATGTGGGACTGGAGATGAGTCAGCCGGCTTTCGGCGATGTGTATGCATGGTTTAAGGAATTGTTATTGTGGCCCGTAAAACAGACGGATATTCCGGAGGATGTACTGGACGCGGAAGCAAAGAAATCTCTTTTGAAATATTTGGACTGTGTTCTCCTGCCGAAGCTTGAAAAAGAGGCGTATCAGTATATCGGCGAGGATCTGACAGCTCTGGACTGGTTCAACGGAAGACGATATCCGAAGCTGAATGAATCCGTCAGGGCCGCAATCGACGGCCTGACACTGGGGACAAAGGCGCCGGCTGTCTACTGTGCGCTGGTAAAGGGTACGGTATTTGGCTGTAAGAGAGTCTACCAGTCTCTGATCGATAACGGCATTCGTATTGACCGGATGATCGCGGTAGGCGGAATTGCGAAGAAATCACCGTTTATTATGCAGATGATGGCGGATGCCATCGGCGTGCCGATTATGGTTTGTAAGGAAGAGCAGATGTGCGCCAAGGGAGCGGCTGTGTACGCTGCGGTTGCCGGAGGACAGTTCGGATCGGTGGAAGAAGGTCAGAAAACATACTGTGAAGAATACCGGGCAAATTATTATCCGGATGAGACAAAGAGAAAAATGTACGAGGACATGTACCAGGCGTATCTGCGGCTTGGAAATACAGTGGAATATGAATTGCACCACATCGCGGAGTAATACGGAATGAAATGTGATGTGCCGGAGATAAATCTGCGAAAGGACTTATCTCCGGCATATTTATTTTCACAGAAATATGATCCGGGCAGTGAAGGTGCAGAAACAGGAGGAAGACTATGGGAAATTTTCTGGTGGGAGTAGATGTGGGAACCAGCGGCACGAAGGCAATTGTTATGAATGAGGATGGGAAAGTGTACGGTTCTCACTATATTACATATAAGCTGATTACGCCAAGGCCGGGTTGGGCAGAGCATGATCCGGAGGATTACTGGCGTGCGGTTGCGGGAACAATCCGTGAATCCATCCGGCAGGCAAAAATAAATCCTGAGGAAGTGAAAGGTGTTTCTATCAGCGCGCTGGCGCCTGCCTGTATTCTGGTGGATAAAGATCTGAAACCTCTGCAGAACGGACATATCTGGATGGACCGCAGGGGGACGGCGGAAGCGCAGTTTATCCGGGAAAAGCTGGGGGATGAACGGGTATTTCAGGTAAGCGGAAATCCAATTGATCCCTATTATGCGGCGGTAAAACTGTTGTGGGAAAAAAATAACCGGCCGGAGCTGTATAAAAAAGCCTATAAACTGCAGACTGCCGCGGATTATCCCTGTATGAAGCTGACTGGAAAAGCTGTTACAGATTATTCCAATGCCAGCCTGATCGGCATCGGCTATGATATTGTCAATAAAAAATGGAAGGAAGAGATGTTTGAAGAAATCGGCCTGGATGTGGATAAGCTGCCGGACAGTTTTCCCTGTGATGAGGTGATCGGCGAGGTGACCCGGGAGGCTGCGGCGGAGACAGGGCTTGCGCCGGGAACTCCTGTTGTGGCGGGAACTGTGGACGCTACGGCAGCCTGGGCGGCAGGCGGCGCGACAGAGGACGGAGATATGTCCATATCCATGGGAACTGCAGGCTGTATGGGATTCATTCACAGCAAACCGACGTTTACCAGAAATATGATTACCATTGTCCATACTGTGGATTCCCGGAATATGTATACCACGTGCGCGGCAACCTGTGCCTTTGGGTCTGTGACCCGGTACTTTCGGGATACCTTCGGCGAAATGGAGCTGCTGAAAGAGAAAGAAAGCGGAATGGATGCCTATCAGCTTCTGAGTGATCAGGCGGAGAAGACTCCGGTGGGCAGTGACGGGCTGATTACGCTGCCGTATTTTATGGGAGAGAGAACGCCGATCTGGGATCCGGTGGCGCGGGGAATGGTGTTCGGCTGGTCTCTTACGCATACAAAAGCGCATTTGCTTCGATCATTTATGGAGGGTGCGGTATATGCGGTTCGTCATAATTTCGAGACGGTGAAGGCCAGCGGCGTAGAAATGCATGAGCCTCTGATTCTGTGTGAAGGGGGAGCGGTGAATCCTTTCTGGAGACAGATGATGTCTGATATTATCGGGATTCAGACCGGCTACATGAAAGATCTGAAGGGAGCTCCCTTCGGAAATGCAGTTGCGGCGGGCGTGGGAACCGGCATTTACAAAGATTATTCCATGCTGAAGGAAAAAGCGGAAATTTCCGAGCTTCATGAACCGGATCCGGAGCGCCGGGCCATTTATGACAAACTTTATCCGCTGTTCCGCAGTTTGTATGAGGATGTAAAGCATGAGTTCCCGGTGCTGGCAGAGGTGACGGGATACAAATAACAGAGAAGATAATTTTATGGGCGGAAATCAGCCCGGAAAAGAGAGGTAAATATGGGAAAATACAGTGAATTATTAAAAAAAGGAAAAGGAATTCTGCATCTGGTGCCCACCTGGGTGCCCCGGCCGTTTAATGAGCCCGGCAGAAGACTGCGGCTGCATCCTGATGATTACTATGCTTACGGCATGGAGCGGGGCGGGATCTGTGAACGATGGATCGGTTCGGTAGCCAAAGCAAAAAACGGCGAGGGTACTACGGAGTTTGAGGGTCTGAGTTTTGTTCTGGCGGATCGGAAAACAAATGAGAGAGTGCTTCTGAAAGATGTAATCGAAGATCTGGGAGCCGAAATTATCGGTGACGAGCTGTACCGCAAATATGGAACATGGCCCACTTACACCAAGTTTTTTGATTACGATAAGCCGCTGTTTCACCATCTTCATCTGATGAAAAAAGATGCGGAGATGATTGGTGAGCTGGAAAAGCCGGAGGCTTACTATTTTCCGGTTCAGTATAATTGTTCGCAGTTGGGACGGCTTCCGCTGACCTATTACGGTTTTGATCCTTCCACAACGAAAGAGCAGGTAAAAGAGGCTATCCGGAATTTTACCATAAAAGACAACCGGCTCACGGAACTTTCCAGAGCGTATCGGATAAAAATCGGCACCGGCTGGTTTACTCCGGCAGGCGTGATCCACGCGCCGGCTTCTGTGGTTACTTATGAGCCCCAGTGGAATGCAGACGGCAATACAATTATGGAAAATCTGACTATGGGTGAAGTGAATGCAGAGCATTTTCTTACGGACTGCCAGCCGGAAGATCAGAAAGGCGATGTGGAAGCTCTGTTCCGTCAGCTGAATTGGGAGGAATGTACACGGCCTGACTATAAGGAGAAATATTACAGGGAGCCGAAGATCAAAGAAAATGAGCAGGAGAATGTGACAGAGAAATGGGTGGCTTACGCCAACGATTATGTGGCGGCAAAAGAGGTTTCCATTGCGCCGGGAACCACTGCTGTGATTACAGATCCGGCATGTTACAGCATTATTGTCACACAGGGACATGGAAAAATTGCGGATTTTAAATGTGAGGCTCCGGATCTGCTTCGGTTCGGTCAGAATTCCGCAGATGAATTTTTTGTTTCAGAACCTGCGGCAAAAGCGGGAGTGGTGATTGAAAATCACAGTGATTATGAGCCGCTGGTGTTCCTGCAGCATTTTGCCAATAATAATCCGGAAGTACCCACGGAGGTTTAAAACATGATAAAGTGCTCTGATCGGAGCAGTTAAAAAACGGGACGGCATTTGCCGTCCCGCAATGTATGTATGATTATTACCCTCTGTCTCAGCTTAAAGCCGCCGTAATAATAGCCATAGAGTAAACCTCCATCGCATTGCAGCCTCTGGAAAGATCATTGATCGGCGCATTTAACCCAAGAAGGATAGGGCCGTATGCATCAAAGTTTCCAAGACGCTGAGCGATCTTGTAACCGATATTTCCTGCGTTGATATCCGGGAAAATGAAGGTATTGGCATGTCCGGCAACCTTGGAATCGGGGCATTTCGTTCTGGCAACTGCGGGAGATACGGCAGCGTCAAACTGAAGTTCTCCGTCAATCGCAAGATCAGGAGCTGCTGCCCTGGCCTTTGCGCAGGCATTGCGCATTTTGTCAACATCCTCGCCTTTGCCGGAGCCTAAAGTGGAGTAGCTTAAGAATGCCACCTTGGGATCAACGCCAAAGATCTTAGCGCAGTTTGCGGCTTCGATAGCGATCTCTACCAGATCATCCTCGGAAGGCTTGATATTGATGGCACAGTCGCCCATAGCCAGAACTTCATTCTCGCCTGTGGCGGCCGGACGAACCAGAATGAATACAGATGATACAATCTTATTGCCCGGTTTTGTCTTAATCAGCTGAAGTGCGGGACGAACCGTATCTGCGGTGGAGTATGTAGCTCCGCCCAGCAGGCAGTCTGCGACTCCCATCTTAACAAGCATGGTTCCGAAATAGTTGCCTTTTTTCAGGGCGGCGCGGCATTCGTCGGCAGTCATTTTTCCTTTGCGGAGCTCTACCATGGCGTCTACCATCTCGTCCATTTTATCATAATTCTCGGGATCAATGATATCTGCGCCGTTGATATTGTATCCGGCAGCTTCTCCGGCAGCTCTTACCTCATCGACATTTCCCACAAGAATCGGTTTCAGGAATGTTCCTGCCAGTAAGCGGGAGGAAGCTTCCAGAATACGGGGATCTGTTCCCTCGGTGAAGACGATCGTCTTCGGATTTTCTTTTAACTTCTGAATCAATTTGCTGAACATGGGTCAGTTACCTCCATAGTATAGATAATTTTTGCGGCTGTCTGAAGCGGACAGCCACAGGTAGTTACTCTTCTATTGTACCTTTTTTCAGGCAAAATTCAAGTCAAAAACAGGCAATTTCAGTCACAGTATGAATGAAAAAACATGAGAGACCTATTCCGGATCCTGCATCCATTTCCGGGCGAAAGTTCTGGCATTTTCCAGATCCTCCGCATTGGGATGGCCTTTTGCAATAAACTTAAAACTGCCTTTGCAGGTGAATGTTTCCGTTTCGGCCAGAAATCCTTTTTCTGAGAGAAGTTTTCGGATTTTTGTGCAGGGATCGCCTATGGCGGCATCCCCGAAGAGAATGATTTTCCCCACATTGCGCCGTTCCAGGCGGGTAATAAAACCTTTCACGCTTTCATCGATTTTCCCGGCGTAGATTGCTCCGCCTAAAAATAAAGTATCTGTATATCCGCGGATCCGCTCCGATGTGGGGACGGCCTCGCAGCCGAGTTCCTTTGCCATTGCCTCTGCAATCTGTTTCGTGTGTCCGGTCCGGGAAAAATAGCGGACCCCGAATTTATATTTCTGCTCTTCCATGGGCGCCTCCTTATGAACAATAGTTTCTGCTAATAGTATAACCGGTTTGAACTGGAAAAAACAGAGAAAATTTGCTCATGAAATTAAAACGCCAGATACAGACAGTGCTCCTCAAAAGGAATGTAGTCCTCACCGGCGATCAGTTCATGATCGCTTTCCTCAGACATGATTTTATTCATGTATTTTTCTTTTTCTGTCTTAAAAACAAGTTCAAACAGTTCGTGATAAAGCTCCTGAAGTTCTTCGGTTTCATCAAAACATTTCTGCTGATCAATGGCAGAACGGATCAGAGCCATCTGATCGTCTGTAACCTCATATTCGTAGACGATATCGTCATAATCGCCCAGACCGTATTCCAGGATTGCGTGAAATGGATATGTCGTCATAGATTTTCCTCCGGATAATAATAATCTGTACAGCCCCTGCCGGGACTGTACAGATATTATTGTAATCATATTGGCATTTTTTTGCCAGTGTTTTTATCTATTTCTGTATCTTTTTCTTGACGCCAGCGCGATTGCCAGCACTGCGGCGGAAATACCAAGCAGCGTCAGTGCTCCGGCTGTGTGAGAAGGATCGCCGGTTTTGGCATTGTCAACAGTCTGACCATCCTGTCCGCCGTCTGTTGTTCCGGATGAATTGCTGTCTGACGGATGATTGACATCAGGATTCTCTGTGCCGGGAGCGCCGGGATCATCTGTACCGGGGTCTTCTGTTCCCGGAGTATCCTGCCCTTCTCCACTGATCGTATCCTGAGCCAGAACTGTTACACGGTCGAGTACAGCTGCCTTCCAGACGATTTCATAATCCTGCGCTGTGTCGATTTTTCCCGTGAGATCAAAGGTGAAATCGTAAGTTCCCGCGCTGTCGGCAAGGATGTTTTTATCGGTGGATTCAAACACAACCTGTCCGTTCTGGATGACCTGAAGCGTTACCGGCACAGAAAGGCTCTGAGTGGTTTCCTGTGTGTAGGAAGATTCCGGTATGGTGTTCCGATATGCTTCAATTCCATCAGCAAGCGTAAGAGAAGCCTCAATATTTACAGTATTTTCTGACGCATTTACCGTTGTCTGGCCGCTGATTAGATCAAGCATCGATTCCTCTGACTGATACATATTGTTTCTTGCGTACGCAAATGCCGACTGGAAATAAGGAATATAGAAATCGCTGTTGTGATCTCCGTTTTCAATCAGGAAATAATGGTCCACACCTTTTTCTGTCAGCGTCTGGTTCAGTTCAATCGCCGGTGCGCCGAAGCCGTACATATCTTCATTTCCGCAGATGAAGAATAAGGTAAAGTAATTCAGATATTCAGCAGATTCGTTTTGGGCAATCAGGTTGGGACTGGCATCCCCGCCCATACTGAATGCGCCGAAAAAGCTGATTGCTCCGGAGAAAAGATCCGGATTCTGCATGGCGACGCCGTAAGCGCCCTGGCCGCCCATGGAAGCCCCCGCAGTCAGTCTGTATCTGGCATCCTGAATTGTTCTGTAGTTGGAATCAATCAGGGGAATCAGCTCATCTGTTACCATTTTTTCCCAGTCACCTCTCCACCAGCTGGATTCTGCGCTGTTGGGAACAATGACAATCATGTCGTCAAACAGTCCCTGTTCCATTCCTTCATCCAGAAGCTGATCTACATGATCTGTCATATAGGATGTGTGATCACTGTTGAACTGATGCAGAAGGTATACTGTAGGATAATATTTGTCGCTTTCAAAGTATCCGTCCGGAAGATATACAAGGTATTTTTCTTCTGTTGTTCCTTCCAGACCCTGTGCGGATGCGGCCAGTTCAGATTCATAGGATGTCTCAAAAAATCTGGAATGCGCACCGTACATCAGAATGCCGTCCGTGGTATTTCTGTATGTTTCCTGTACAGATATTTCTTCTGCTGTGCCGTCTGTTTTTACAATCCGGCGGACTGCGCTGTAAAGATACAGAGTCTCACCGCTGTCATCGGTTGTCTGGTATATGGCAATGCCGGAGTCCGTCAGGGACTGGATGGTTCCTTCCGGATAGGTATCCCTCATCTCCTGAATCACAGCGTCTTTTGTTGTACCGTTGGAGAAATAGTTTATATCAACAGTATCCGCATAGCTGTCAAAATCTCCTGCTGTGAGATATTCAAGCTGTTTTTCAACTGCTTCCGTTACGGCCTGCTGTACGGATTCTTCCGGAATATCGGAGGGAAGTCCCTGCCATTTATTATATGCTGCCTGGCTGTACAGACCAACCGGTCCGCTGTACCAGCCTCCGCCGCCATATGGGGGATCGTTGTAGCAGTGAACTGCAATTGTGTTGGTGCCGCCGTAATTCAGAATATCTGAGCTGATCTCAAACTGGCTCAGAACGGCCCAGGTAGTTTCTCCGGTGCTGCTTCCGTCCTCATTTACACCAGTGCCTCCGATTCGCTGACCATTGACGTAAACTTCACCTCTGTCGTCCATATATCCCGCGATCAGAATCAGATTTTCCTTTGTGAAGTCCTCAGGCAGCTCAAAGGTCCGTACATACCAGCCCCAGCCCGTATTCAGGTACCATATATTTGTAATATTTCCGAATCCTGCCTCCCAGTTGGAAAGACAGGGCTGTACTACCGGCCACTGACTGTAGATATCCTCGGTCAGGTCTGCCGCAGTATAAGGATCATTCCGTCCCACATAGTTGAAATACCAGTCGCCCATCAGATCGATGAGCTGCTCATCTTCACTTTCACCCGTTTCCTGGATGCGGATCATGGAGGCTGTTCCTACGCTCTGCTTTGTGCCAAGGATATCTGCCGTTACAGTTACTGTGGAAGAGGAATTATTTACTGCGTTTTCCACAAAGACAGATCCGGTATATGTGCCGGGACCGGCAACCGTTTCTGTTACTGTATTTTCATAAAGTACTTCTCCCGTATCGGGATCCGCTGCCTGAATCGTCAGTTTTACTTCTGTCTGCGCATTTCCGGCAAAAGAAGAGTAGATATCACTGATGGTGAAGGAATATTCAGCATTTGTACCGGATTCCTGCGCAGTCATAGCCGCCCGTTCCAGCTTAACGGAACCACTTATGATACCGGAAAGACAATGCGTTGTAAAGCGGTTCATAATTCTGTTCAGGGATTCTGTTAAGAAAGCGCTGTCATAACTTCCAGGCCTGGCAGTGTATTCGTGATAATCCGGAATTGTAGTTGCCCAGTCGATGAACATAGCCCCCAGGTCGTTGGTGGAATGAGACATGTTGGCATATTCATCATTTACCGGCGTATCCATGTAAGTATAATAATTTTCGTAGAAACTGTCATCGCTGTCATGCAGACTGCTTAAAATGTCATATACATCTCCGCAGGTTTCATGCCAGGGGTTGCTGTCGCTGACGAAATCGCCCCGGATACTGGCCAGAATTTTATATGCAGACGGGCTTGTCTGCGGTGTTCCGGTTTCTGCGTCAGTAAGACCGGCAATGTAAGCCATATACCCGCCCACGCCGACACCGACTGCTGCCCGGTATTCCGGGGAGGCCAGCGTCCGGTAGTCTGCGTCTACATTTTCCGTTACTGTCTGAAGGACTGTCCGGAAATCATTGTTTTCATCAAAGGTCGGAAGGACAATAATCATATCCATGGACTGATCAGAGGCCATAATTTCTGTCAGCTCATCCTGAATATTCTCAGGCCAGGAATCATATCCGTTTTCCGGCAGCAGATATACAACCGGATAAGAATATTCTGTATTTTCTTCGTATCCGTCCGGAGTTATGACAGAATATTCATATGTTGTTCCGTTTACATCTGCAGAATCTGCCGGAACTGTTCTGGCTGTTGAACTCCGGTCTTCCCCGGCGCCTTCCGTTTCTGTGTCTTCTCCGGTTTTGCTTTCTGCATTGGAGTCTTCCATCGCCTGGATATTTTCCGGCGATGCCGCTCCTGCCGTGAGTGATGGAGTCATGGCAGTGCAGATTAATGCGCCGGTCAGGACAATCGAAAGAAGTTTCTTTTTCATTTTGTTCACCCTCCTGTACATTATGCTTGTTTTTTGCTGGGTCAGTAAGCGTTTACTGTGCATATTCACAATATGTGTATTTAGAATACAGGAATGGAGAGGAGGCAAGTAAGCAATTTTGCTTCATCTGTAATTAAATCCGCTCTTTCGTTGTTCATCCCGCCATTTTCCGGGCAGAATTCCCATTCTTTTTGTGAAATTTCGCTCAAAACTGGAAACCGCCTGGTAGCCGCAGCGCTCTGATATAATACGAATTGGAAGGTTTGTCTGCAGCAGCATCCTGGCGGCCTCCCGGATTCGTATACAATTCAGATATTCCAGCGGCGCCAGCCCTTTGTATTTCAGAAAGATTTTACGAAAATAGCTTTCGCTGAAATGGCACATCTCTGCCAGTGTTTTGATTTTTATATGTTCCATATAGTGGGTGTAAATATAATCGACAGCGGGAAGAATCTGAATTTCTTCACCATTTTTCTCAGCAGGTATGGTCTCCTTATGCATCATGTTTGAAATCTCCATTAATATCTGCAGCAGACAGGTTATAATCTGCATTTTGTACATGCCCTCTTTGGATGTGTTCAGAACATGAATTTCTGTCAGGAGATGATTGATCCGCTCCGCAGGATGATCCTCAAAAATATGAATTCCGCTGCAGCAGATTTCCATGAGACGTTCTCTGTTTCTGCCAACGGGAAAATGGAAAATGTTCAGAAGGTCTTCAATATCAATGAACAGATAGCTCCAGTTGGTGACAGTGTTATCCAGGGTTCTTGTGGAGTGAAGAAGATTGGGAGATATCATCGTGATATTGCCGGAACGATATGCGAATTCGTTCTTTTCTGTCAGAATACGGCCTTCTCCTCTGTTGCACCGTCCGATTTCAAGATAATAGTGAAAATGCATGGGATCCGTTGTCTCGGATTCTGACCATTCATAATTGTCCAGGATCAGCACCGGGAAATCAGGATATATTTTGTAGATGGGATCGTCCAGATATTTTGTCTTTTTTACGTTCAAGAATATCCACTCTTTTCTTTTGTAAGTCATTCAATGTGTTATATTACTTAATATATAGCATATCGGCGGTTATGAAACCAGAGGAAATTTGACAAAAATGTAGAGAAAAATGAGATATTTGATTCATATAGTGATGAAGATATTAAAATTAAGGAGCACCAGAGAAAAATTTGGGGTGTGGGGCAGCGGTGATTAAATATGCGGAAAACTGGCTGTGAAAGAGTGTTTTTTCTTCTCTTTCACAGCCAGTCTCTTATTTTTCAAGAATATCCTTTTCTGCGTCCATAAGATGACGCTTCATGGCCGGGAAAGCTTTTTCGGGCTGTCCGGCCGCAATAGCCTGATACACAGCTCTGTGAGCTTCCAGAATCCGCGGATATCGCTCCAATTGTTCGGTTCTGTCTCCTTTGGCCAGTACTTCGGTAAGGGATTCACCGATGATATCCCGGCATACCTGAAGCATAATGGAATACATAGCATTTTTGGAAGCATCTGCGACTGCCAGATGAAACTGCAGATCGCAGTGTATGAATTTGTCTGCATCGCCGATTGCCAGCTCTGTATTGGCAAGTATGTTTTCCAGTTTGCGGAGATCTTCATCTGTGCGTTTCTGTGCTGCCAGTTCTGCGGCAACGCTTTCAGTCATGCGCCGGAACTCCAGAACATTGTCCATGGTGAGATGCTGGAAGTGCATGATGGTTTCCAGGGACTGGACTGCATTGTCCACACTGAGTTCCTGAACGACTGCGCCGCTGCTCCCGGAATAAATCTTAATATATCCATCCCGTTCCAGCATGCGCATGGCTTCCCGGATGGTCGGACGGCTGCGGTGCATCATCTCCATCATGTTCCGTTCTGAAGGCAGCCGCTCTCCCGGCAATATTTTGCCGTCCAGGATCAGCTGCCGTATCTGTTCATATATTTCCTCGCTGGCCCGTTTGGTCTGTACAGGCTGAAGCTGGATTTTTATTTCATCTTTCATGGTTCGTCCGCCTTTCAAATGTAATGAGAAGACCGGAGGCCGGTGCTTTTGCGCAATGGATACGGTCTGTTTTCTCATCGGTATCGTAATTATTATACACAGCATATTTTTTATCTGCAATGAGAAATATGTTTTATTTTTTCTGTCCTGCGGCATTGATTTTTTCGATTCTGACTGCGCTTCTGCGGCAGTGAAAGCAAAATAAGAACAGCGCCGCCTCTCTGAGAGAAGCGACGCCGGTGTATATATAGGAGAATTTTGCTCAGCTTTTCGGTTTGTAAAGTTTTATGCCAGCCCAGGTGCAATTGTAAGAATAATTGCACAGAGAATGGTACCGACAAGAGTCATGATAACAGTCTGCAGGAACATCGGTGCATATGCATCCTTGATTTTAACCTGAGCCAGACCGGTGGTGATCAGAATCAGTCCGTTCACCGGAAGTGTTTCAAATGTAGATACCGCGATGGCAGCCACACGGGCGAGCGCATTGGGATTTAATGTAGGCGCTTCCACCCAGATGAACGCTGCCGCAACCATGGGAAGTGCAATTCCCAGAGCGGCCGGCGGTGAAGATGTAAATGCTACTACGATGATACACAGTATGATACCCAGAACCAATGGTGATACATTCATGCCGAAAAGAGTATTTACCATACCATTAAATGCTTCTGTATGCTGTACAACAGCTGCGAAACCGGCTGCCGCGCACAGAGTCATGATGGCTGTAGCGCCGTTGGTAGCGCCGACATTGAATGTGTTGAGTACTCTTCCGGCCCATCCGGGGAATCCCCTGCGTTCGTGGTCTTTGAAGAACGGTGCATTTAAAATGACACCGGAAACAATTCCGCATACCAGAGCCAGAGAGGCATTTTGAACAATAGCGAACAGAAGGAATACAATTACCAGCGGGATTACAGACGGTATAAAATGAGGGAGCTTTGTTCCGTCTTCCGGAAGCGGCTCGCAGGGGCCATATTCGAAGGTCTCTCCCTTTTTCATTGCGCGGACAACGAAGTTTACGCATACGAAGTAGATTCCGATCTCGATCACGATAAAGCTGATGAAGCCGGGAATCGGAGCTGCGCCTGCGCTGGTGCCGAGAACACTCATGGTTACAATGTTATTGATGGAAAGTACAAACGGGGCAGAGTTTGCGCCGGCGGACAGAGCCAGCATAGCCGGAACCATGCGTCTCGGGATGCCGATTTTATTTGCCATATACATACAGATCGGGAATGTGGCAAAAATTGCCACGAATCCGTCTACTCCGCCGTATGTGAGGATACACTCGATGATCAGCATGATCAGAACGGCACGTTTTGCCTGTTTGATTTTGTCATCCTGAGTCATAACGAATTTGTTGACAAATGTGGTGGCGATTGACTGCGCCGCACCACTGTCGCCAAGAACCTTACCAAAAATACCGCCTAAAAACACAGTAGGGAAAACTGCTGTGATCATACCACACAGACCGCCGATTTCCCATACGCCTGTAGCGGCGTTTTGTTCAACAGCGCCTATATACAGGCTTGTGAATGATTCCGTTGGATTCATCCCATTTGTTACTGCAACTATAACACCACAGAGGGGTGCCAGGTAAAGAACGGATACATTTTTGTATGCACCATACAGGAAAATCGCCAGGGCGACTATAATACCTATGATACCAATTGCCATAACCTAACCTCCTTAAAGTAAATAGTGTCTGAAAAGCCAAGCAAATAATCCTTAATACCGCTGCAAAATATAAAAAACTACAATTACAGCCAGAGCCACACCTGCCAGGATCCGCGCCCACAGGACGTTGTTTTCCCGGGAGTTTTCACTTGCGGCAGTTTCTGCAGGCGTCTGTGCCGCCTCCTGATTCTGACGGAGTGTTTTCTGTTTTCTCCATTCTTCAATGATCTGGCTGGCTTTTTCCTTGTCTCTGGGATCTACGCAGATTTCTTCGCCGTAGTTATTGAGAGACAGGAGAAAGTTTCCGTATTTTCCTGCGCCGATTTTTCTGCGGACACATTCAACATCCGCTTTCAGCAGCGCCAGGGAGGCGCTTTCCGCGTCTTTGGTACTGTAAACGGCCAGTATGGTTTCCATGTCTTTTGATTTATGTCTTGCCATACAATCCTCCTATTGAATAAAAAAGCATACTTTCCCGGGATTCAGAAGCATCTTCGGGTCGCAGGCCTGTTTGATGGCTTTCATCAGAGCAACCTGTTCCTCACCGAGATTGCGGGCGAGATATTTCATTTTTGCGGAGCCGATTCCATGCTCGCCGCTGATGAGACCGCCCAGTTCAATTCCCTTTTCATATACCTTATCCATGA
The DNA here is from genome assembly GCA_946491665.1 of uncultured Lachnospiraceae bacterium. Lineage (GTDB taxonomy): Bacteria > Bacillota > Clostridia > Lachnospirales > Lachnospiraceae > Eubacterium_I. Next base: position 21,237 of record CAMLYL010000043.1, read on the forward strand.
AAATTGCTACGTTGTTGACAAATTTATCCTCATCCATGTCATTGGCGCATACATTGATATGAACGTTTCCGTCTCCCGCATGGCCTGTGGCGCGGACTTTGAATTCCAGTTCGTCCTCAAGACTGACTGCGTAAGCCACGAATTCGGCGATATTGGGAATCGGTACGACAACGTCTGTTTCTTCCTGCTGTTTAAAATTCGCCAGCAGAGCTTCCAGTACATTGCCCCGGACCGCCCAGACATTCCGGAAACCATCGGCAGTGTCATAGATCAGAACATCCAGCGCACCGTTTTCCATAAAAAGGTCAGCGGCTGTTTCCAGTGTTTCATCCAGGATATCTTCGTTGGGACCGTCAAAAGTTACCAGCAGATATGCGCCGCAGTCTACGCCGTCAATTTTATCTGGGTAGATTTTTTTGCCGAGGAATTCCTCCACATCCGCCACATTGTCCCGCATCATAAACTCCAGGGCCTGGGGATCCAGACCGGCAGCCTTGATCTTTGATACGCAGGAGATGCAGGATTCCAGATCCTCGAAGGGAGCCAGAAGACTGATCATTACCTTCGGTTTTGCAATAATCTTCATACTTAACTCTGTGATAATACCGAGAGTTCCCTCAGAACCGCTCATGAGATTCATCAGGCTGTAGCCGGTACAGTTTTTGCTGACCTCCGCACCCATGCGCATAATGTCGCCGTTTGGCATTACGACTGTCATTGCCCGGACATGATCCCGGGTCGTGCCATATTTACAGGCCCGCATTCCTCCGGCGTTCGTTGCCACATTGCCTCCGACAGTAGCAAGCTTTTCGCCGGGATCAGGAGCATACATCATATCGATTTCGTCACAGGCCTTCTGGACATCTTCCACAAGTGCGCCTGCCTGAACCCGGATCACCATGCGGTCCAGATCCACAGACAAAATCTGATTCATTTTGGACATATCGATGATAACGCCGCCTGCAACAGGTACGCAGCCTCCCGACAGGCCGGTTCCCGCGCCCCGGGGGACGATTGGCACATTATTTTCATAACAGAGTCTGCACACCTCGGAAACCTCCTGAGTGGTCAGAACCTCTACTGCGAGATCAGGATAATATTTTCCGTTATAAGCCATCTCATCATGGGTGTAATCATCGTTGATATCATCACCTGTATAAACTCTGCCCGGAAGTAAAGCCTGCAGGGCCTCTATCATTTCGGCAGAGGGTTTACTGTAATTCATATATTGTGTCTCCTTTCCGTATGTACACAGAGATCCTTTCCGGGAACCGTTTCTGGCTGCGGAGCCACAGACGGTTCCCGGAGTGTTATCTTGAACGAATCGCTTCAATCATGAGCGGAAGAATCTTCTCGCAGCGTCCGACAATACCAAGATCGGCGATTTCAAAAATCGGTGCGTCCGCATCTTTGTTGACGGCAATAATATAATCCGAGCTTGTGACGCCTGAAATGTGCTGCATTGCGCCGGAAATACCGCATGCGATATAAATTCTGGGTGCAATTACCTTTCCTGACTGTCCTACCTGACGGGCTCTGGATACCCAGCCCGCTTCAATTATCGGACGGGAGGCTCCAAGTTCTGCGCCGAGAAGCTCTGCCAGCTCTTTTACAAGACCAAAGGTTTCCTCATCCTTGCATCCACGGCCTCCGGCAACAACGATTTCTGCGCCTTCCAGATCAACTTTTTCTGTGATATCGATGGTTTTTTCAATAAATGTAGTCAGTATTTTTTTCTCCGGTATCTGAACTCTTTTTTTCAGAACTTCTGCGGAACTTTTTGTTTCCGGTTTCGGGAAACTGCCGCTCCGGACTGTTGCAAATAATTTTTTGCCTTCTGCGAAAACCATATTTTCCAGAATTGTTCCGCCATATGCCGGACGAGTCAGAGTGCCGTCGCTGATGCGAATCACATCGGTTACACTGCAGCTGCCGAAGCGGGCTGCCAGACGGGGCGCCAGATCCTTGCCATCCTGTGTGGCGGCAAAAAGAGCAGCGTCATAAGTGTTTTCCCGCATTTCCGCTTCCAGTACGGCGACGGTTTCATCCTGGGTAGATACAGACTGGTTTATATAGGTAACAGGAACGCCGTAGGAAGCAGCTTCCTGCGCTGCATTCTGCAGATTTTCCCCGATCAGCACTGCGTTTACTGTTCCCAGCTCGGAGCCTGCGGTGATGAGCTCCAGGCTGCTGTTTCCGACTTTTCCTTCTTTTGTTTCCAGATAGATCAGTACATTCATTTCCGACACCTCCCTACAGAATCTTATCTGCATACAGCAGTTCCATTGCTTTTGCTACCGTATCGGCGTCTTCCTCTTCCTGGATCTTAACGCCGGATCCGCGCTTTTGCGGCTCCTCGTAACCGGTGCACAGAACGGATGCGGCCGGAGCAGCACCGTCCATAACGGGGATCTGGGCTTTTCTTGCAGCCATCTTGCTTTTGATGGAAGGATATCTCAGTTCGTAATCCGGTTTTGCAATTGTAAATACCGCCGGAGTCGGAACCTGGTAAAATTCATAGCCTTCTTCGGTTTCTTTTCTGGCTTTCACACCATTTTCTGTCACCTCAAAACCGACGACACTGGTCACCAGGGGAAGTCCCATTTTCTCTGCCAGGATAGCGCCTACCTGGGAGCTGATTTCGTCTGTGGACTCTTTTCCGCATAAAATCAGATCATATGTATTTCCTTCGTCCTTCGCCCGTTGGATCATTTCCGAAAGCGCCTGTGCAACAGAAGATTCGTCTCCGTTTACTTTGCTGCCGATATAGGCATGTTTGCCGCCGACGGCCAGAAGCTGGACAACGCTGGGACGGACTTCGTTTTCGTCTCCCAGGGTCAGAACGGTAACTTCACCGCCGTTTTCCTCACAGTGGCGCAGGGCCATTTCCATGGCATAGCCGTCAAAGGCATTAACGATTCTGCTGACTTTTTCGGTATCGGGTTTTCCGTCTGCCAGATAAATTTTAGCTTCATCATCCGGAACCTGCTTTGCGCAAACTAAAATATTCATAACAATCTCCCTTCTATCGGACAGAAAAACGCTGTCCTGCGATTACCATTTTCTGAACTTCGTTGGTTCCCTCATAGATCTCTGTGATCTTTGCGTCCCGCATCATTCTCTCTACGGGATATTCCTTGGTATAGCCGTAGCCGCCGAACATCTGAACGGCTTCGCAGGTGACATCCCTTGCGGTCTCTGCGGCAAAAAGTTTGGCAGTTGCCGCTTCGTAGGTATATTTTTCTCCGGCATCTTTGGCTGCAGCGGCTCGATATACCAGAAGCCGGGCTGCATCCACTTTTGTCTGCATGGAGGCCAGAGTAAACTGTGTATTCTGGAAAGCGCCGATGGGACGGCCGAACTGTTTCCGTTCCTTTACATAAGCTGCCGCTGCGTCGATGGCGCCCTGGGCGATTCCTACTGCCTGGGCCGCAATGCCGATCCGTCCGCCGTCCAGCGTGGCCATGGCGATTTTAAAGCCCTGGCCTTCTTTGCCCAGCAGATTTTCCTTCGGAACCTTTACATCATCAAAAATCAGTTCATAGGTTGCAGATCCCCGGATTCCCATTTTCCGTTCCTTCGTTCCGAAGGTGAATCCTTCCATGCCCTTTTCCAGGATAAAAGCGGAAATTCCTTTGTTCCCGGCAGCTTTATCTGTCATGGCAAATACAACGTAAACATCGCCGTAATAGCCGTTTGTGATGAAAATTTTGCTTCCATTTAATAAGTAGTAATCTCCCTTGTCCACGGCAGTGGTCATCTGCATGGCAGAATCTGTACCGGCATTGGGCTCTGTCAGCGCAAACGCACCAAGAAGCTCGCCGCTTGACAGACCGGGCAGATATTTCTGCTTCTGTTCCTCTGTTCCAAATACTTCAATGGGCCAGCTGCAGAGTGAAGTATGGGCGGAAATCGTAACGCCTGTGCTGGCGCAGACCTTGGAGATCTCTTCAACTGCCAGTACATAGGACTGGTAATCCATACCAGTTCCGCCGTATTCCTCCGGGATCGGGATTCCCATGACACCCATTTCTCCTAACTGCGGAATGATTTCTTCGGGAAATCTTTCCTGTTCATCTAATTCAGCTGCAATAGGAGCGATTTCTTTTTCTGCAAATTCTCGGATCATGTCTCGCAGCATTTCCTGATCTTCATTTAATCGAAATTCCATAGTCATACCTCCTGTTTATGCGAATATACCGCTTAAAAGCAATTCCAAAGATAACCTGGTAAACTGGTCTTACCAATTTGATTGCATTATAGCATATTTTTCTCTGGTTGCAACATATTTGTAATAAATTTTTGTGCAATTTTCCGTGCAATTTACAATAATCAGCAAGTGCTTTTGGCGTTTACTATAAAAAACATCCGGATATGCAATATGGAATTATTTCAGAATAAGTAATATATATATTATAACGCAGTTTGGGGTGAGAGAGTGTGCGACTATTGCAACAGGAGTTTCGATTTATGAAAAGCAGAAATAAAAATTAACCTGGAAAAACAGTGAACCGCGTATTGGTACAGCGCGGTTCGCTGTTGAAAAAATCAGACAGGAAGATTCTTTAACTCTCTGACAGTTTCGTCATAATTTGCAGAAAGCCCATACAGATCCGGAGGATCTTCCGGGTGAAGTGCCAGAAGCAGTTCATAAAGCAGTGCAATGTTATGAATTCTGATATCCTTTTCCGTCATAGATATTATCCCTTTCGTTATACTTGGACGCGAAAAAGCCTGTAAGTGAATTATAGCACAGGCAGGAAGAATAGCGTAGATCATACCTGGCAATGCACCCTCAGGGGTGCCGGAGAGCCGGCGGATCCCGTGTTTGGCACGGACCGGAGTGGAACGGAGATCGAACCGCCTTTCTGGAGGAAAGGCAGGGTTGAGTCACGAAGGTGCAAAAAAAGAGATATTCGTTTGAGTATCTCATAAAAGTGCACCTTCAGGGGTGCCAGAGGTCCGGTGGACCTCGTGTTTGGCACGGACCGGAGTGGAACGGAGATCGAACCGCCTTTCCGGAGGAAAGGCAGGGTTGAGTCACGAAGGTGCAAAAAAAAGAGATACTCATTTGAGTATCTCATAAAAGTGCACCTTCAGGGACTCGAACCCTGGACAAATAGATTAAGAGTCTACTGCTCTACCAA
>CAMLYL010000044.1 GCA_946491665.1 uncultured Lachnospiraceae bacterium
GCAACTACGCCCCTTGTGGACTTTCACCACAGACTGACGGCATGCCCGTCATACTACAAACAGACCTCAAAGGTGCTACGCCCTTCAAGGTCTGTTTGTTGCATCAATTTCTCTGTATTTATTCATTAATATGACATTCTTTAAACGATAGCGGACTTTGCAAAAAGTCCGCTATCGGCAATTACAAAATGACATGTTTATTATTCAAACTCACTCAAACTCTATCGTTCCGGGCGGCTTACTGGTCAGATCATAGAATACCCGATTAACCCCCTTCACCTCATTGATAATCCTGTTCATCACCCGGTTCAGCACCTCGTAAGGAATCTCCGCAGACTCTGCAGTCATAAAATCGATTGTTTTCACCGCCCGCAGCGCCACAGCGTAATCATAGGTTCTCTCATCACCCATAACGCCCACAGAACGCATATTGGTCAGAGCTGCAAAATACTGGTTGATTTCCCGATCCAGTCCTGCGTTTGCGATCTCCTCCCGATAGATAGCATCGGCATCCTGAACAATGCGCACCTTTTCCGCAGTCACTTCACCGATGATACGGATTCCAAGTCCCGGTCCGGGGAACGGCTGACGGAATACAAGTTCCTCCGGAATACCAAGCTGAAGTCCGGCTTTGCGGACCTCGTCCTTGAACAGATCCCGCAGCGGCTCAATGATTTCTTTGAAATCTACATAATCCGGAAGCCCGCCCACGTTATGATGGGACTTAATCACTGCGGACTCTCCGCCCAGACCACTCTCCACTACATCCGGATAAATCGTTCCCTGTGCGAGGAAATCTACGGCTCCGATTTTCTTTGCCTCTTCCTCGAAAACGCGGATAAATTCCTCACCGATAATCTTGCGCTTCTGCTCCGGCTCTGTCACGCCTGCCAGTTTGCTGTAATATCTTTCCTGAGCATTGACACGGATAAAATTCAGATCAAAAATTCCGTCCGGGCCGAAAACAGCCTCCACTTCATCTCCCTCATTTTTGCGCAGAAGACCGTGATCCACAAAAACGCAGGTCAGCTGTTTGCCGATGGCTCTGGACAGAAGTCCTGCCGCTACGGAGGAATCCACGCCTCCGGACAGTGCCAGGAGCACTTTTCCGTCTCCTACTTTTTCACGAATTGCCTGAATGGAGCTTTCCACAAAAGAATCCATTCTCCAGTCGCCGGCACAGCCGCAGACACCGCGGACAAAATTATAAAGCATTTTGGTTCCTTCCTGAGTATGAAGCACCTCCGGATGGAACTGGATCGCATACAGCTGCTTCTCATTATTTTCCGCTGCCGCTACCGGGCAGTCTGCCGTATGAGCAGTGATGGAAAATCCTGGAGCCGCCTGGGAAATATAATCAAAATGACTCATCCAGCAGATGGTTTCTCTGGTATCCGTCTCATGATCTCTGCAGGTAATTCCGGGAACCGTTTTCTCTGCCGGAGTACCAACCCCCGCAAACAGCGGCGATTCCGGATCCACAAACACCTGCGTTTTTCCATATTCACGCACCGGCGCTTTCTCCACTTTACCGCCTAAAATATGCTGCATCAGCTGCGCGCCGTAACAAAGTCCGAGCACCGGTATTCCCAGTTCAAATAACTCTTTTGTATAAGTAGGGGAATCCGCCTCATAACAGCTGTTCGGACCGCCGGTCAGAATAATACCCTTCGGATGCATTTCCTTTATTTTCTCAATATCCGTTTTATATGAGTAGATCTCACAATACACATTGCACTCACGGACACGGCGCGCCACCAGCTGATTGTACTGTCCGCCGAAATCCACGACAATGACCATTTCTCTGTTCATTGAACCTGTTCCTCCTTTGCAAATCAAGATTCGCCTCTGAAAATATGAGCCGGTCTCCGGATCAGCTTCTGCTGCTGAAAGCATAATGCCAAGCCTCTGCCCGGCGTCACGGGGCAAATATCAGACTGAAAACCATGTTCGCCGCAAATGCAGCACTCTTTTCCTGAGTCCGCCGTCATTCGTATATGCCCCAGCCAGATGATGCCTTCCGACTCTGATGTTATCTTATTATATATGATCAGTATCTCTCTTTACAAGAGGGATTTTCAATGAATTTTAACAGACAAACGCCCCATCTGAAAAAACAGATCGCTTCACGGCAAAACCGCACTCCAAAAACCCAGGTTGCATATCATGATTGCCCGGAATGCCAATAAAGTATACAGCGAAAACACCGACGTGAATCTTGCCGCAAACAGTCTGACAAAACGATCCTGGACCGAAGGATTTACTTTTGCCTCCTGGATCTGCGGCATTGCATGGATCTGCCTGGCCGTCTCTTTTTTCCTGTCAGGACCGGATCTGCCCGGAGTCAGTTATGTCATTTATACGGTTCTGCTTTTTCTTGCGGTTGCAGTTCTGCTGCTTTTCGTTGGATCTGCCGCAAAAAAACGGCAGGAAATCCTGGACGCTGACGCATCTCCCTGTTATACAGACGATGATGAATACTGGAAACTGGGCTGGTACAATAATCCGGATGACCACCACCTGTTTGTTCAGAACCGTTTCAACAGCTTGAATTATTCACTGAATTTCGGCCGGCCCGGGGCGAAAGTATTTATGGCGGCATTTACAGCGGCCATCATCGCCCTTGTCATCTGGATATTCAGCGCCATCATATCATTATCCAATACAGAGGTCATTTTTACCATTAATAATCAGACCTGCCAGTTTGAAGCGTCGGGCTATGAATGCACTTTTGATCCGGATGAAATCCTCTCTGTGGAATTAACAGACAGCCTTCCCGCTGATACCTTCACCAGAACCAACGGCGCCAGCACAGAAAAAGTAAACATCGGTCACTTCCGCGGCAAAGAAACCGGGAAATGCATGATGTTCCTTTACAAAAACAGTTCTCCGGTTCTGGAGATCCGGTTAGACGATATGACCATATTTGCCAACAGTTCCGACAGTGAAATTACCCGGCAATGGTATACGGAACTGACAGACTATATTCACTGAAAAACTGCCCTGAACTCTGTGACATACGCCACAGAATTCAGGGCAGCTTTTTCTATTTTTCTTTCTTTCTCAGATACAGCACCCAGCAGATACATCCCACGCAGACAGCGCCTCCCACAATATTTCCCAGAGTTACCGGGATCAGATTTGATGTCCAGAAGCTTCCCCAGTTCACGCCGGAAACGTCAATTCCCGCCGCCTGGGCAGCCTGGGCGTACTCCGGAACCATCTTCGCAAAAATTCCCACGCTGATAAAATACATGTTTGCCACACTGTGCTCAAATCCGGACACTACGAAAAACATAATCGGGAAGAACAGTCCGGCAATTTTACCGATCACATCCTTGGCTGCAAATGAAATCCACACAGCAATGCAGACGAGGAAATTACACAATATTCCTTTCACAAACGCCTGGCCGAAAGGCATGGCACATTTTGCGGCCGCAGTGGAAAGAACAGAAACCGCCACGCTGTTATCAAACAGGCTCAGCTGATGGCAGTAAACCACAGCCGCGGCAACCAGCATGGATCCGATCAGATTTCCTATGTACACGAACAGCCAGTTCCGGAGCATTGCCTTACAGGTAATCTCACGCTGAAACAGAGGAATTACCAGCAGAGTATTCCCGGTGAACAGCTCGCTTCCCGTCAGAAGCACCATGGTCAGTCCGCCCGGAAAAACACAGGCCCCCAGCAATTTTCCCAAAGACGGCTGGAAAACTGATACAGATGCCGTAGTAGAAGCCACTCCGGCCAGTGCAATAAATACACCGGCGAACACAGATAAAAACAGCATCTTTCCGATGGTCAGACTGATCTTGCTCTTCCCTGTCGCAATATAATTCTGCGCAACTTCAGCAGGTGTAAAAAAATTCATTTAATATTTCTCCTGTCTTTCGTAACATAATTACGCGGGGAGATAATCCCCCCGCGCTCTGCAATCCTCTTTATTTCTGCTCCCGGATCAGATCCGGCAGCCTGCAGAAAATTATCGCCGAAGCTTTATAAATTACTCACTCTGCTCCTGCTGCCCGATGACAAGCCCCAGCTCCTCCAGCTGCTTTTCATCAACCATACTCGGAGCTTCGCACATCAGATCCGAGGCATCCTTTACCTTCGGGAAAGCAATCACATCACGGATGGAGTCCGCATGTACCATATGCATCACCATTCGATCCAGTCCATAAGCCAGTCCCGCGTGAGGCGGCACACCGTAACAGAACGCATTTAACAGGAAACCGAACTGGCTCCATGCCTGCTCCTGGGTGAAACCCAGCACCTCAAACATCTTCTCCTGGATATCATTCTGATGGATACGGACAGAACCGCCTCCCAGCTCGGTGCCGTTCAGAACAATATCGTAAGCCTTTGCGCGGACTGCTCCGGGATCCGAATCAATCTTGTCCCAGTCTTCCTCCATGGGCATGGTAAAAGGATGATGCATCGCTTTGAAACGATTCTCTTCATCTGACCACTCCAGCAGAGGGAACTCTGTTACCCACAGGAAGTTATACTGATTGGGATCCAGAAGATCCATTTCCTTTGCCATATGCAGGCGCAACGCGCCCAGCACATCCCACACTACTTTATTCTTATCTGCCGCGAACAGCAGTAAATCTCCTTCTTTTCCGCCCATAGCGTCAATCAGCTCCTGCAGGCCCTCCTCGGAAAAGAACTTGGAAAAGGAAGACTTCACCGTTCCGTCAGACTTTAACTGAATATAGGCCAGACCCTTTGCGCCGTAGGTCTTCGCCAGATCCACCAGCTTGTCAATCTGCTTTCTTCCCATATCCCCCTTGCCGGGAACACAGATGCCGCGGACACTGCCGCCGTTCTCCAGCGCAGTGGTAAATACGCCGAATTCACAGTCCTTTACCACCTGGGACACATCCTGCAGCTCCATGCCGAAACGTGTATCCGGCTTATCGGAGCCGAACCGGTCCATGGCTTCCTGCCATGTCATTCTCTGCAGCGGAATCTGCACATCTACGCCGATGGCTTCTTTAAATACATACTGCAGCAGACGCTCGTTTACATCCAGCACATCGTCTACATCTACAAAGGACAGCTCCATATCCGCCTGCGTAAATTCCGGCTGACGGTCCGCCCGCAGATCCTCATCGCGGAAGCATTTCGTAATCTGGAAATAGCGGTCATACCCGGAGCACATCAGAAGCTGCTTGAACAGCTGCGGCGACTGGGGCAGCGCATAGAAATTGCCCGGATGCACACGGCTGGGCACCAGATAATCTCTGGCTCCCTCGGGGGTGGATTTCGTCAGAACCGGCGTCTCGATCTCAATAAATCCCTCTTTTGCCATAAAGTCACGCATCAGATAGGCGACTTTGCTCCGGAGCATCAGATTTCTCTGAATGTCCGGTCTTCTCAGATCCAGATAACGGTATTTCAGCCGGATTTCGTCCTTTGTCTGGGAATTCTCCTCGATGGGGAAAGGCGGCGTCTCGGACTCTGAAAGAATCCGCAGGCTCTCTGCGATCACTTCGATATCTCCGGTTTTCAGATTCTCATTGACCGCCGCGGAACGCTTCTGAATGGTTCCTTCCACAGCAATAACATACTCACTTCTTAAAGATTCCGCTTTCGCAAAACCTTCCGCCCCCACCTGAGGCTCATCAAAAACGATCTGCAGCAGACCGCTCCTGTCTCTCAGATCTATAAAAATCAGGCTTCCCAGATTTCTTCTTCTCTGTACCCAGCCCATGACGGTGACCTTCTCACCGATATTGGCGCTGGAAACCTCGGTACATCTGTGGGACCGTCTGAGTCCCCGCATCGACTCTGCCATTCTCTTTTCCTCCTGCTCCTGTCTTTTCTTCAAAACACATTTCTGCGAATCGGGTCCATGTTCTCTCACATCATTCTTCGGTCCCCGCCGCTTTGCAACTCTTTTTATTTTTTATAAAAGTCTACAAATTCCTCATAGCCCTCTTTCATAAGCTGCTCTTTCTGGAATTTCTTATTCTTATTCATACGTACAACCAGCACCTGCTGTCCCTGGGTTCTTGCTTCCTGAGCCTGATGAATCACCTCCGCCAGACGCTCGCCGGGAAATCCCTTTTCAATCAGATAAGCGACCTTCTTCGGCTGCTCGGGCACCTGGAAGCCGCTCTCCATGAGCAGAAGGATGATCCGCTCAAAACCAATGGAAAATCCGCAGGCCGGCACATCTTTTCCGGTAAAATTGCCCACCATCTTGTCATAGCGGCCGCCGCCTCCGCAGCTTCCCCCGAACTCGGGAATAGCAATCTCAAAAATTGTTCCTGTATAATAGGACATTCCGCGTACCAGTGTGGGATCAAATACCAGCTCAAACTTTGCGGTCTTTGCCCCGTTGACTGCCTGTGCAATCTCCTGCATATTCTTTACCACATCTGCTTCAAGATATTCGCCCAGAACTTCTGACAGATAGGCAACTCCGTCATCCGCTTTTTCCACACCCTCAAAAAGAGCAAGATACTTCTCTACGGATTCCTTCGCGTAGCCTTCCTTCTCCAGTTCTTCCGCCACGCCGTCCCGGCCGATCTTGTCCATCTTGTCCAGAATGATAAATACTGTGTCGTAATCCTCCTCCGGGAAACCGCTGTACGCCGCCATTGCCTTTAAAATCCGGCGCTCATTGATGCGGATCTCGAAGTTTTTAAACCCGATCCGGTCCAGAGTCGTCGTCGTAGCCAGAATCAGCTCGATCTCCGCCAGATTGGAAGGCTCGCCCAGAATATCAATATCACACTGCATAAACTGACGGTAGCGTCCTCTCTGGGGACGGTCCGCTCTCCATACATTTCCCATCTGCAGCGCCTTGAAAGGAGACAGGAGATCATTGGCGTGATTTGCGTAATAACGGCAGAGAGGCACCGTCAGATCATAGCGCATACCGAAATCCACCAGATCCGCCTCGCTCTTTGCCTCATCCAGCTTCAGCTTCTCTCCGCGCTTCATTACCTTAAAAATCAGCTTTTCATTTTCTCCGCCCTGCTTATTGCTCAGATTCGCAATATCTTCCATGCAGGGAGTCTCAATCTGCGTAAATCCGAAGGAACGGTACGTATCCTTGATCACGCTCTGCACATAATCCCGGATCCGCATTTCATCCGGCATAATATCCTTCATTCCGTTGACCGGTTTCTTCTTTAAAGCCACTGTATATCCTCCGTTTCCGTGGACGCCTTCCGGCTCCGCGCCATCTCCCGGCAGAACCGCCGCATCCGTGCTTATAAATGTTCACATGCTTCTCTGCTTCCGCATTCACAGCTGTTCCGCCGCTTCACTGCATCCGCATTTTTTCAGCAGGTTCGCTTTTCTCTCAATCATCTCATCCACACGCTCCAGGTAGTTGGTAATATCTTTCACATTCCCCACCCGCTCGATATGCTGGCCGTGATCAGTCACCACCTTGGTGGTTGCGCCTGCGCCAAGAGCCATTATAGTCTGTTTTTCTTCCATAATCAAGATATTATAAACGCCTGCTTTTCCTCTGGCCGCATAGCCCACATTCTCAAAATTGCCCGCCATATTTTTCTGACGGTACAGATAATAGGGCTCCAGCCCCATCCGTCTGCAGTAATCCGCAGTCAGACGGATAATATCCCATGTATTTTCCATATGAAGATGCTCATATTCTTCCCACTGCATTTTCAGCCTGGCCGCCCGCTTTACCGCCAGGGAATGAACCGTCACATTATCCGGAGCCATCTCCATCAGCTCCTCCATGGTATTTTTCACATCTTCAATACTCTCCTCGGGAAGTCCCACAATCAGATCCATATTGATATTATCAAAGCCCATCTCCCGGGCCAGGGCAAAGCTTTCCTTCGTCTGCTGTGCCGTGTGATGCCGCCCGATCAAACGCAGGGTCTCCTCCTTCATCGTCTGAGGATTGATGGAAATACGGGAAATATTGTGATCCCGGAGCACCTGAAGCTTTTCCCTTGTGATACTGTCCGGGCGTCCCGCCTCAACCGTAAATTCCAGAAGATGATTCATGGGATGAACCTCTCCCTGCGGATTCCCGTCAAATCCATGACTGATCAGCGCATCCCCGTCCTTTTCCAGACCGCCGTATACAATATGCTTCTTTTCGTCAAACAGATGAAAACTCTCGCCGATCTGGCAGATCAGCCGTTCCAGCTGCGCGGGCTCCAGCGATGTGGGCGTTCCCCCGCCGATGTACACCGCGTTCAGATATTTATCCTTACACAGGCCGGCTGTCGCTTCAATCTCCCGGCAGAGAGCGTCCAGATACTCGTCCACCCTGTTTTTCCACGCACTGATCGGATAGGAAGCGAAAGAACAGTACAGACAGGTGCTGGGGCAGAATGGAATTCCCACGTACAGGCTGTATCCGTTCTCATAATCAATCCTGGAAAGCAGCTCCAGCTCCCGTTCCGCCACTTCTATGCTCAGCCCGATCTTTTCATCTGAAGCAAAATAGCTCTCCTTCATATGTTTCCGGATTTCATCCTCTGAACAGCCGTCCTCCAGCATTGTCATGGGGATTTTCGTGGGACGGATCCCTGTCAGGGTCCCCCAGGGAAGAGTCTGTCCGCAGAAATCAGAAAGAAGTTCATACAGCCTCCGTTTCAGGCGGTCCTTCGTCTCTCTGCGGTCAGCCGGATTTACCTGCGTCCTCCCCTGCAGAAGAATCATTTCCGTCTGTTCCGGCATTCCGGCAGACTCCTTCGTGTATTCCGGAGCCCCCGGATCAGCCGGAACCTTCTGATTCTCCTCCCACTGTTTTCCTCTGTAAAACGTAAACAGAATCTCGCTCTCCCCGTAACAGACTGTCAGATGAAACAGACTGTCAGGAAAATTTTCCCGGGGCTGCGCCTTCACCAGCACATCATGCCCCGGGTAAAATGCTTTTACCAGCGAATGAATATCATACTCAAAATTCGCTTCATTTAATTCTACTGTTATCATAACTGATTTCCTGATCTTGTATATTCTGTCATGCGCATATCCTCCGCGCACCGCTCATTTCTCTTAATATCCGGGAAATCCCGGTTTCTTACAGAAAGGGATTATACTCACATTCCCGGCCGATAGTGGTCCGCATCATATGTCCCGGAAGCACTTCCGTATCTCTGGGAAGCACCAGCACCTTCTCTCTCAGGCTGCGCACCAGACTGGACATGCTGCCCCCCGGGAAATCAGTTCTTCCGATAGAACCGCAGAAAAGCGAATCCCCGCTGACCAGGATTTTGTTGTCCTCAAAATAGTAACAGGCTCCGCCCGGAGTATGTCCCGGCGTATGGAGCGTAAGGATATCAAACCCCGCCAGGGAAAACTTCTGTCCGTCCTTTAAAAACACATCGGCTTCATAGGTTTCCGGCTGGCCGAACATGGCAGACGCATTAATCTGAACATCCGCCAGAGTTTCCCGCTCCGCCTCATGGACATAAACCGGAATCTGATAAGCATCCTTTAAAATCTTTGCGTGGTGAGCATGATCATAGTGGGCATGTGTCAGAAAAATCCCCACCGGCTTTAACCCCTGCTCCGCAATATGCCGCTGCAGCATGGGCGCGTCTCCGCCCGGATCCACAATAATCGTCTCTTTTGTGGATGTATTCACCAGGAAGTAACAGTTGGTGCCGATATCACCCACATTATATTCCAAAACCTGTAAATCTGCCATTTCGTCTTCCTTTCTGTCAGATGCCGGCCCGGCAGTTCCATGGGGCATCCTGTTTTCATTATCTCTTCTCTAAGCAGTTGTTCTTTCAATATCGAAAACACTCTCGATCTGTCTCAGCTTTTCGATCAGAGAAGCCAGCTCATCCTTGCCCTTTGTATTAAAGGAAACACTGATGGTGGCAATTCCTTTTTTGCTGACCCGGGAATTGATCGAAACAATGTCGATCTCACGCTCCGTAAAGATCCTGGAGATATCCACCAGGAGTCCCGTACGGTTGTTCGCATAGATCCGGATCTCCGCCAGATATAATCCGTGACCCAGCTCCTCATCGGCAGCTCCCTGCTGCCACTCCGCATCAATCAGGCGCTGGCGGTCAAAATCCGGCAGCTGAATAATATTGGCGCAGTCGGTCCGGTGAATGGAAACGCCGCGGCCTCTGGTGACAAATCCCACGATCTCGTCTCCCGGCACCGGGCTGCAGCATTTGGAAAAGTGCACCGCCACATCCGTCAGTCCCTTTACAATAATCCCGCTCTTTTTCTTTCCCGCATGCTTTTCTTCAGAGGCCTTTTCCTTATTCTCGGAAGCACTTTCCAGAATCTGGTCGTCGGTAACTTTCTTCCGCTCCTCTTTCCTCTGCTCCTCCTGCATCCGGTTGATAATCTGCGCTTCCCGCAGACCGCCGTGTCCGACCGCCGCAAGCACCGAATCCCAGTCACGGAATCCGTATTTTTTCTGTACCTTATCCTGATAGGCCGGTTTATTAAGATCCCCGAAGCTGATGCCCTTGGCCTTGCAGTAGCCAAGAAGCATTTCCTTGCCTCTCAGAATGTTCTCTTCCTTAAACTGGTGACGGAACCACTGATTGATCTTGTTCTTCGCCTGGGGACTCTTCACAATATTCAGCCAGTCCCGGCTGGGTCCCTTGGAATTGACCGAGGTAATGATCTCCAGCTGGTCTCCGTTGTTAATCACATAATCAATGGGAACCAGCCTTCCGTTTACTTTGGCTCCCACCATCTTATTTCCTACCGCGCTGTGAATGCTGTAGGCAAAATCTATGGGCGTGGATCCCATGGGCAGAGTCTTTACATCCCCGTTGGGCGTAAAGCAGAATACCGTGTCCGCAAACAGATCCAGGTCTGTTTTCAGCAGACTCATAAACTCCTTGTTGTCGGAAGTGCCCTGCTGCCACTCCAGAATCTGGCGCAGCCAGCTCAGCTTCTCCTCCTCGCCGCCGATGGCATTTCCATTATTTGCTTCCTTATATTTCCAGTGAGCCGCGATACCATACTCCGAAGTCCGGTGCATCTCTTCCGTGCGGATCTGTATCTCAAAAGGCTTTCCGCTGGGACCGATCAGTGTCGTATGAAGCGACTGATACATATTCGGCTTCGGCATGGCAATATAGTCCTTAAACCTTCCGGGGATCGGCGTATATTTCTCATGAATCACGCCGAGAGCGGCGTAGCAGTCCTTGATATCCGCCACAATAATGCGGATAGCAAACAGATCATAGATCTGATCCAGAGTCTTGTTCTGATTCACCATCTTTTTATAGATACTGAAAAAATGCTTCGCCCGGCCCATGATCCTCGCTTTAATGCCGGCCCTGTCCAGCACAGCCTTCACTTCCACGATCAGAGAATTGATATACTCCTCCCGGGCAGACTTTCTCTGGGCAACCTTTTCCACCAGATCATAGTAGGCCTCCGGCTCCAGATACTTCAGCGCCAGATCATCCAGCTCCACCTTAATTCTGGAAATACCCAGACGCTGCGCGATGGGAGCATAGATATCCATCGTTTCTCTGGCCTTTTCCTTCTGTTTCTCCGGCTTCATATATTTGAGCGTCCGCATATTGTGCAGGCGGTCCGCCAGCTTGATAATAATGACACGAATGTCCTTTGCCATGGCAAGAAACATCTTCCGCAGATTCTCCGCCTGTACTTCGATCTTGTCCGCATCATAGGATAACTGTCCCAGCTTGGTCACGCCGTCCACCAGAAGAGCTACTTCCGGGCCGAATTCCTCTGTGATCTCCTCATCTGTCATGACTGTATCTTCCACTACATCATGCAGAAGACCGGCCACAATCGTCTCCTTATCCATCTCCAGTTCCGCCAGAATAATCGCTACATAGAGCGGATGGATAATATAGGGCTCGCCGGATTTTCTCACCTGTCCCTTATGAGCCTGATCTGCAATATGGTACGCCTTTTCCACCATGGACACATCCGTGGACGGATGATACTTCCGGATGCTTTGCAGCAGCTGGTCATACAGAGTCTCCGGCTGCACAAAATCCCTGACTTCCACAATCGGCTGCGTCTCCGGATCCAGATCCCGATTCATCTCCGGCATTTTCTCAACTTCTAATGATTTTTTTTCTCTCACTGTATCCATATCAATCCCACCTATATCAACTCATTATAAATAATTTACTGCGAAATTGCAATGATTTGTTACGGTTCACGCCAGCCCCGGACCACATATGTCTGGAGTCGGTGCGGGCAGCCGTTTCAACCCGCCTCTCCGCATTAAACAGCAGACGGATTCCGAATCTCTGACAGAATATTTTTTGACCCCGGTATCAGTATATGATAAGATCTGTGTAAAAGGAAACGGGGGAATCGTCATGCTGTATCAGCGAATTCAATATTTTTTGCGGGCATCCGAAACGGGCAGCTTCTCAAAGGCTGCCAGACAGATGTATGTATCTCCTCAGGCGCTGTCAAAGCAGATCGGACTCCTGGAGGAGGAACTGGGAGGTCGTCTTTTTGAACGCTCATCCCAAGGTATCGTTCTGACCCGTCTGGGAGAATATGCCAGACAGCGGTTTTCCAAAATCGACCGTGATCTGACCGATGCGGTGGAAGAGCTGAAGCTTCGGGCCGGAGACAAAAAGGAACGGATCCATATCGGAATCTTCTCGGCGCTGCCCCAGGATTCACTGGTAACGCCGCTTGTCACTTTCATTCTGGGAACATTATCTAATTATCAGATCGGTCTCGATCTGCTGGATCTGAAAGAAGGAAAACAGCTTCTTCTGGAAGGAAAAATAGACCTTCTGCTGACA
Source organism: uncultured Lachnospiraceae bacterium (assembly GCA_946491665.1). Lineage (GTDB taxonomy): Bacteria > Bacillota > Clostridia > Lachnospirales > Lachnospiraceae > Eubacterium_I. The sequence goes on from CAMLYL010000044.1 coordinate 12,732, forward strand.
AACACGCATGAAGAAGATGACTGGGGCAGCTGCCGCTGTCTTTCCTTCGGGGAACATGAAGCCCGGGTAATCGTGTCTCTGCTGCACCCCTGGGCAATCAAAGACAGCATCACCGAAGAGGACATGCGCCGGGAAACCTTCCTGAAAATGGATGCGGAATCGGATCATTATACGGTATCCCCAGAAAACAGCTTTTATGAAAATATTCCCTGCAGAGAAGTTCTGCGGGTTACAAATTTTGAGACCCTTTACGCACTTCTGCAACAGGGAAATGCTTTTGCGGTATTTCCTCTGGCATTCGTAAACATGGACCGGGCGAAAATTAAAAGTTTCCCCTTTCCGGGAAGAAACTTCCTTTTTCACACAGCTCTGATCTATAATCCGGACAGCAGACTGAAAGGTCTGGAGCAGATTGTGCGGGAGATCCAGGAAGAATTTGATCTGACAGAGGTTTCCACCGGAGCTTAAACCTGAAGTTACAGCCATGCATCTATAAACTGTTTTTCATAACACGGTATGTATGATAAATTAATACCAGAAGTTATCGACACAGAGCTATGTTATAAGGAGGTTTATGGTATGCAGACAGCAAAAGAAGCATTACTGGCGTTGCTGCGGGGAGAAAAAGCAGATTTTATTCCCGAAGTATATTCTGTTATGAAGGATGTAGTGTTCCCGGGAGAACGCTATATCGAACTGGGCGACAAGTTTGATCCCTATGGAACCGGCCCGGACGCATGGGGCGTATTATGGACAAACCAGGGCCCGAATCCGCTGGTAGACGGAAATATGGTCGCAAAGGATTTCCGTCTGTTCGACGAAATGGATGAATGGAAAGATAAAGTGAAATTCCCGCCTCTGGATTTTATGCCTGTTGAACAGATTTTTCAGGCCATGTGCGGAGGAATGCATGTAAATCCCGAAACAGATGTGGTAAGCTGCCTTCTTCTGTCCGGACAGTTCGAGCGCATGAACCAGATGATCGGCATGGAAAACGCGCTCTGCGCTTTCTATGAGTATCCGGATGAGGTTCACGAATTCTTTGACGCCATGTGCGAATACAAATTAAAATGCATTGATCTGGCGTACAAATATCTGATGCCGGACGTTATTCATATGCACGACGACTGGGGAACCAACAACAATATGTTCTTCTCTCCGGAGATCTGGCGGGAATTTATCAAGCCCAACGAGAAAAAATACGCAGAGAAAATTCATGGATATGGCATGCTCTACATCCACCATTCCTGCGGCTACATCAGACAGATCATTCCTGATCTGATTGAGATCGGCGTTGACGCAATCGAACCTATGATGGTCAACAATAATCTGGATGAATGTCTGGAGCAGTACGGAGACCAGATTACATTCATGGGCGGCATCGACAATCAGATGATTGACCGGACAGAAACTACGGAAGAAGAAATCCGTGCAGAAGTAAGAAGAGCCATCGATGCCTACGCGAAAAAGGGACGCTATCTTCCTTATTATATCCCCACTATGGAGAAGAAATGGTTTATTTATATGGATGAAGTAGACAAATACGGCAGAACCGTGAATCCGTCAGAAAAATAAAAATCAGCCGGTTGGTCGGATCCATCGCTGAACAGATCTGCCGTCCCTCTCACATTCCGCGTCAAAACAAAAGTCCAGACGCTTCGCAAGAGAGAGGGACGGCAGATTTTCTTTCTCTATAAAGAGCGATATCATCTCCCAGTTCAAAACCTCCCCGGCATATTTCAGCAGAAAACGGCAGACTTCCTCCGCATATCCTCTTCTGCGGAATTCCGGAAAAATCCAGTATCCCATCTCGCCCGCTTCCGTAAATCCGGCAATCCCCACAACCTCATTCTTTTCCTCCGGCAGCTTTCTCTCAATCAGCCACAGGCCATATCCGAAAAACGCATACTGATTTCTGATATAGGCTTCCCAGAAAACCGCATACTCTCCGCGCTCCGGCAAAAAAGCGACAGTACCGCCCTCATTGACCAGACCGCCGGCGGCTTCGCAGAGCAGCGTAAGATCCGATTCACTGATTTCCCGGATCCTGCAGCGAAGTGTCTGCCCGATCGTCAGAGGAATCCCGTAATGCCACTTCCATACTTCCTCCAAAAGCGGCTCCTCAAGATCTTCCGTCCGTTCCAGCAAAAGCGGCGCTCCAAACAGAGACTGTTCGCCCCTGATTCGGTCATACTGCGGATTTCGAACCGCAATCACCGGAAGATGCATTTTTCCGGCAGCCGCAATTCCCTGATCTGAGCAGGTAATGATAATTACTCTTTCACAGCCTCTCCGGCTGATTTCCCCCTTCTCCGACTCTGCCGCGCCGCTCCAGGAAGACACTTTCCGGATTTTCCGCTGTTCCGGCAGAAGGAACCCGTCCGGTTTCCATTCTTCTGTATGAATCATCAGATTTATGCTCTCGTTTTTTTTCATTTTATGCCTTCCCCGGCATCAGTACCGTCTGACGCGCTTTCCGATTTTCGTTTTCCGGCTAAACTCCGTAAATTGATTATACCGCCGACGCATTCTGAACACAACCGGCAGAAACGCCTTTTACTGTTTTCCTTGAAATAAAGTTCCTTTTCCGATAGAATGATAAGAAAACAGAGAGGAATTCCCTAAAAGAGGTATTTCTCTGCGGGCAGCAGCCCGAAAAAGGAGGAACATATTATGGCACAAAATCCGATTGTTACCATTGAAATGGAAAACGGCGACATCATGAAAGCGGAACTTTACCCCGAAATCGCCCCCAACACAGTAAACAATTTTATTTCCCTTGTAAAAAAGGGATACTATGACGGCGTAATTTTTCACCGGGTAATCTCCGGCTTTATGATTCAGGGCGGCGATCCGGACGGCAACGGAACCGGCGGCCCCGGCTACTGTATCAAAGGCGAATTTACCCACAATGGCTTCACAAATGATCTGAAGCACACACCGGGCGTACTGTCCATGGCCCGCACCATGGTCAAAGATTCCGCCGGCAGTCAGTTCTTTATTATGCATCAGACCTCACCGCATCTTGACGGTGAATATGCCGCTTTCGGCAAAATTATTGATGGTATGGACGTTGTAAACAAGATTGCCGCGGTCAGAACAGACTGGCAGGATCGTCCGATGGAAAAACAGATGATGAAAAAAGTCACAGTAGATACCTTTGGCGTGGATTATCCCGAACCGGAGAAATGCTGATACAGACGACACAGGAAAGAGACCGGATTCTCTGCCCGGAGGGGGGCAGAACCGGTCTTTTTATGTATAGGAAAATAAAATCCGGAAAACCTAAGATTACATATTTATTCCAGATGAAAAGAGAGCGTCCTATGTATTATCAGATTACAGAACATCTCAGGCACATTGATACAGTTCCCTCTGAGGATTCCGGGTTTATGACTGCAGTCACCCTGACCTCCCGTGAATGGGAAGACAAAAAAGACAGTCTCGGTTTTCCGGATTGTGCGGGATCCGGGAATAATCAGATCCGCAGCTGCCGGACGGAAGCCCACGCAAAATACCTGTCCGGAAGCCTCTGCATACCGGACAGGAACCAGCTTCTTCATCCGCCTCTGAAATTTACATTTTACATGAATAAACGTTTTCTCGTATTTGTAGACGACACCTGCACCACAGAGCAGATTATCGGCCGGCTGCTTTCCCGGTACGACGACCGGGAAATGGGTCCGGAATTTTTTCTCTCTGTATTTCTTCAGGAGTTTTTAAGGAATGACATTGAACTGCTGGAAAAATATGAAAGCCGTTTATTTCTCATGGAGGAGAGAGCCCTCCGGGGAAATATCAAAGATCTCCTGCCGAATATTCTGAAATCCCGGCGGGAGCTGACCCGGCTCCGGAATTATTATGAACAGATGAAGGATCTGGCGCGGGAACTGGCAGGCAATTCCAAAAATTATTTTGATCCCGAAAAGCTGCAGATGCTGGAGCGTCTTTCTGATCAGGCCGATCAGCTTCAGGGGATCGCTCAGCAGGCCATCGAATACTGCCAGACGCTGCGGGATTTCGAACAGGCTCAGTCTGATCACAAGCAAAACAAAACCATCCAGTTTCTGACAATCCTTACGTCCATCTTTTTTCCGCTGACTGTCATAACCGGATGGTATGGTATGAATTTTACTTATATGCCGGAAATCAACACGAAATACGGCTATTTTATCGTAATCGCAGTAAGCGCGGCAGTCATTGCCATAGAACTGATCATTCTGAAGCTCAGGAAAATGCTCTGACTGCTTCAGGCTTTCGCAATCTCAATGGCCGCGAGGTATGCGCTTCTGGTAGCCTGATCCACCTTTCCGGGCCCCTTCGCATCCCCGATTACGTAAACTTCCGCATCACCGGCCGCTTCCTCCAGTTCCTCCGGGCAGACCGCCTTCATCCCAAGAGCATAGAGAATACTGTCCGCCGGAAGCTTCTGAACGCCGTCCCCATTCTCGATCGTCACGCCGTCCGCCTCAATCTTCAGACATCTGGTCTTCGGAAGCATCGTCATATTGTTCTTTTCCATCTCCCAGACAAGAGCTTCTCTGTACATGCCGAAGGACTCATTTGCCACACGATCCAGCATCTCCACGACGGTCACCTCATGTCCCGTCTTCTGCAGATACAGACCTGTCTCACAGCCAACCAGGCCGCCGCCGATCATGACAATTTTCCTGCCAGGCGTGTAAGTTCCATCATAGACCTCCATTGCCTGATGCGCGTTTTCAATGCCCGGAACCGGCGGTTTTGCCGGAACAGAACCGGTCGCCAGAATAATGGCATCAGCGCCGAAATTCTTTACAAATTCCGGGGTTGCCTCTGTATTCAGACATACCTCAATATCTCTTCTCTCCACTTCGCGGATCATCATATTCTTAAAGTTTCTCAGATCCGGCTTGTCAATATCCACATCTGTAAAGTAAAGCAGACCGCCCAGCTTATCTGATTTTTCAGCAATCGTCACCTTATGTCCTCTGTCGCAGGCCGTCATGGCTGCCTGCAGACCGGCCACACCGCCGCCGATCACCAGAACCTTCGCGGATTTTACTGCCGGAGCAAGGGCATCCGGATCAAAGGGCAGGTGAGCCAGAGGATTAATGGTACAGTGTCCCACATATACAGCCAGTTCCTCGCTGGTGAAGGGCAGATCGTCATATCCCTCCTCCGGAGAACCTGGGAAACATTTGTAACAGCGCAGGCATCTGCGGATCCGATCCTCCTCCCCTGCAATACATTTATTGGTAAACTCCGGATCTGCCAGCATCTGACGGCCGAGCACCACAAAATCTACCTTTCCTGCGGCAATGGCTTCCTCGCACATCTCCGGGGAATTGATGCCTCCCACAACACCCACCGGAAGCTTCGTATATGATTTCACCACTGCAGCCTGTTCGATGTTCAGTCCATGGGGATGGAACATGCTGCTTTCTGTTCCGGACTTTACGGACTCTTCATAAATACCGCAGGTTACATGTACAGAAGTCAGATACGGCTCCGCCCACTGTACAAACTGCCCGGTCTCCTCGGGAGTAATGCCGCCCGGCTGATGATCCGTTCCGTCAATTCTCAGTTCCACCAGGAAATCTTCGCCGACTGCCTCCCGGACTGCCTTGAGAATCTGAAGCGGGAATTTTGCCCGGTTCTCCAGAGAGCCGCCGTACTCATCTGTTCTGGTATTCAGCAGCGGGGAAAGATACTGAGTAAAAATAAATCCATGGCCGCCGTGGATCAGAACTCCGTCATAGCCCGCCTTCTGGATATAGGCAGCGGCAACAGCAAAATCATTCGCGATCCGGTCCATATCATCCTTTGTCATGGCGCGCACATGGACGCCCGCCAGATTCACGGTCTCTACCGGTCCGACAGCTTCCTGCTGATCATTAAAAGGAACCTTTTCCTTTCCGCAGTGTACCAGTTCGCCCAGAGCAATAGCGCCGTGTTTATGAATTCTTCTGGCATACTCGGAAACCGCATCAAAGGTAACCGGATCCTTCGACGGGTCAGAAAAATCTACATACTGAAATCCCGGAATGCGCACCGCGTCCCTGAAGTTTACGTCAAGCTCACCGACAATCACGCAGGCATTTCCGCCTTTTGCACTGCTTTCCAGCTTCCGGTATGTGGGACCCTGGGCCTCCGGATTCTGCACAATCAGAGAAAAAGCCATGGGCGCGCTTACCACACGGTTGCGGTAAGTTTTGTTTCCAACCTTCATGGGACTTAATAAATGTTCAAACTTCATAAAAACTCTCCTGCCTTTCTGCGGGATACGGACGTATGGGCCGCAGCCGGCCAATATCATCCTGCCGCCAGATTCATGTTATACTTTATCTGTATTTACCAGGTGTATGTATTATATCATTTATAAATAACGCAGAAAAATTCTTTATTTTTTAGTTATTTATAAAATTATTTTATAAATTATGGTATGATGAAAGAAAAGAATCATTTTGCCGTACGCTGCTTTTACAGCATCGGCATCCTAAATACAGAAACAGATTCAGGGGGATAAAAATAAATTGAATACAGAACAACTGAGACATTTCATAATTGCCGCCAAACATCTGAATTTTTCCGAGGCAGCCAGGGAGCTTTATATCACGCAGCCTGCCCTGAGCCATCAGATCTCAGCTCTGGAAAAAGAACTGGGAACAAAGCTGTTCCACCGGAGCACCCGGCGGGTAGCGCTGACCAAAAGCGGGACTTTGTTTCTGGAGGACGCCAAACGTATGCTGGACATGGAAGAGGCTGCCAGAGAACGGATCCAGTTTGCAGACAGCAGTTCGGAGATAAGCCTGAGCATTGCCTATCTTCTGGCGCCCTGCAAAAGCTTTCTGCCCGCTGTCATTCATCAGTTCCGGCAGTTATTCCCTCAGGTAAATATTTCCCTTGTACGCATGGATGCCCACAACATTTCCGATGCCATGCCCCGGGAGCAGTATGATCTCTACTTCTCTCTGACACGGGATTTTGACCAGCAGAACCGCTATGCCTATAAGACCATATTCTCTGACATTTTCTGTCTGATCTGCCGGGAGGACCATCCCTGTGTCCGCACGGCAAAAATTGACTTTGACAAAATTGCGTCAGAGCCCTTTTTCATGCTGAACCCCGCTATGGGGCCTTTTATGGCAAAACAGACACTGCAGATCTGCCGTGCCAATCATTTTCAGCCGCAGCTGATCCAGTATATGGATTCCATGGAAGAAATTCAGTTCGCAGTAGAGTCCGGACTGGGAATTACCATTCTTCCCTCCAAAAATAAAGCGTTCTATCCGTCCTCCCTGGCATACATTCCGCTGGGCGGCATCGACGCCCGGCTTTCCATCGGCGCCGCATGGATGCCCAGCGCCGACAATCCTGCCATAGCCTGGTTTCTGGATCTCCTGGAAAAAATGCTGGAAGAGCATCCCGAATGGATCTCCTGCCTGCCGTAATTTACAAAACGGAATCGTCCGTCAGCAGAACCGGAACCGGCTGATCCAGCACAATAGAATCCGGTCGGACCACACAGTCATACGCCAGGATATGCACGCCGCTCTCCGCAGCCAGCTGCAGCACCTCGCCGAAGGCTGCATGGGTTTTCCAGTTGGGCGTCATAAGACACACGCCCTTCATCTGAATCACAAATATCACATACGCTTCATAGCCGGCCTTCACACACTCGCACAATTCCATCAGGTGTTTTACGCCCCGCTCTGTGGGAGCGTCGGGAAAACTGGCGATTCTCCGTTCTTCCAGCGTCACGCCTTTCACTTCTATGAACATCTTACTGTTTTCCTGTTCCACATACAGGTCAAACCTGGAATTTCCGAATTTTACTTCCCTGCGCACCAGATTCACACCGGCTCCAAAGCCGCCGCCCCGGATCCACTCTTCCACCACGCGGTTCGGGATTTGCGAATCCATATTGACAAGCATTTCCCCTTTCTTCACCCCGATCAAATCATATTTCGTTTTCCGGGAAGGCGAATCCGCTTTCTGTACCCACACCTGCGCTCCGGGAATCAGAAGCTCCCGGCAGCGGCCGGTATTTTTTACGTGACAGGTCTCCCGCTTCCCGTCAATCTCAATATGGGCAATAAAACGGTTGGGCCGGTCAATAAATATTCCCGGATACATATTTTCATACTGCATAATAAAACTTTTCATATCTCTTTTTCTTCATCTGTGAAGCCGGACACCGCCGGCCCGCGCCTCACTGATTCGAAGACATCAGATACTGTAGCTCCACAGATTTTTGATCTGAGACATCAGACGTTCCAGATCCCAGCTTTTCTCGCTGTTCTTTCTGCTGTTGGGATCATGGACAATAATCTCGCCATTGTCTTTGATTCCGCAAAGCACAATAAAATGTCCTGCTGAAGTAAAATCCCCGGGTCCCACAGAACATATAACAGGATGTCCCTCCTGCAGTTTTTCCCGGATATGACTCTCATCGAAAACTACAGTTTCCGACTTCAGCCCCAGTTTTTCAGCGCCGCTGCTCATCAGATCCCAGGAAGAGCCGGATCCTTCCACGTAATATCCGTTTTCCTCCGCCATACGCGCAACCTCATAGGGATTCCACCGGGTGTCTCCGCTGAGTCCGCAGTATACCATGGACAGGCAGGTGGGACCGCATCCGGTAACCGCCAGAAAATCTCCGCCGTATGATTTATATCCCCAGCGCTCATCCCACTGCAGGAAAAGCGGAAATTCACCGGATTTCACATCACCGGAAATATCAATCTCCTGATTCAGATCTTTCTTATCAAAATAGTCCATAACGAACTGCTCTGTCTCCGGGTTCCGCTCCATCAGTTCCACAAGGCTCTGCGGATATCCCTTCTGTTCCATCCGAAGAGCAGTCATCCGGGATAACATGCCTCCCGAAGCCGAAGCAAATTTCAGTAACGCAAACACCAGGATCAGAAGTATGCAGACCAGAAATATTCTGCGTCTGCGCCTGGCTCTCCGGCTCCGGCGCCCTGTCTTTGTCGTATTGTAATGTATCGCTCTGCTCATAAAAATGGCCTCCTCGTTTTGCAATAGATTTTCGATTGACTCTATTGTATCCGAAGTCCGGAACCCATTTTTCACTTTATTCTCACGATATTCTTAACAATTCTTAACAACCGCCCGCCGCCTGAAATTTACGGAATCTCTACCGTAAAACGGATGATTTCATTTTCACTCTCACAGCTCACAGTTCCCCCGTGAAGCTGCACAATCTCTTTTACCACAGCCAGTCCCAGGCCGGAACCTCCCGTACTGGAATCCCTGGAGCTGTCCAGCCGGAAAAACTGATCAAACAGATGCTCCAGCTTCTCCCTGGGAATGGTTCTTCCATGGTTTTCCATCACAAGCCGCATTCCGCCGCCGGAATCTGCCGGGCTGCCGCTTTCTTCCACAGAATTCCCGACAGACGGATCACTCTGTCCCTCCTCCGCCGGCCGTCCGCTTTTTTGCCGCTCTGATAAAAAGACCCGAATCTCTGTATCAGAATAACTGTAATTAGCCACATTTTTCAGCAGATTATCAAAAACACGTTCCATCTTTTCCACATCACAGTAGACGAAAACATCCTTTTCCGCCTGAAATGTGAAATGCAGCCGCTTTTCATCAAAAACCGGCTGGAACTCGTACAGCATCTGATTCACCATCATGGTCATATTCACGCGGGATTTTTCCAGCACCATATGGGAGAAATTAAACCGGGTAATCTCAAAAAATCCATTGATCAGCTCTTCCAGACGCTGAGCCTTTTTCAGCGCCACTCCCAGATACCGCTGCCGGGTAGTCTCCGGAATATCCGGCTCATCATTCAGCAGCGTAAGATAACCGATCACAGAGGTCAGCGGGGTCTTCAGATCATGGGCCATATACATCAGCATATCATCCTTGCGCTGATTGGCTTCATGAGCCTGCTGCCGGTCAGCCTTTGCCTCGATACGGATCAGATTCAGCTGATTTTCCATCTCCCGCAATTCCCTGGGAAGCTGCACCGTATCCTCCCGGTCCTGATAAATGCCGCTCACCGCTTCCGCAACCTCCGACATCAGCCGGGCAATTTTCCGGAAATTCAGCCAGGCTATCAGAAGACTTCCGAACAGCAAAAACAGACAGACTGCTGCCAGCCAGTTATCATGCAGCATATGAATCAGCGGATAAAAAGGCTCTGTTCCCATCCAGATCCGGTTGGCGCAGATGAAATACCCCCATAAAAACAACAGAATAATCACAGCCGTATAGATCATGATCTGAAGGAAAAAACGGGTCACCCATCTGCCGGAAATCTCCTGTTTCAGTGTATGATTCATATCCCTTCCTCCTATGATTTTTCCATCTTATAGCCCACGCCCCAGACTGTTTTTATAAATTTGGGCTTCCTGGCATTCTCATGAAGCTTTTCCCGGATCCGGGCCACATGGACAAACACGGTATTATTGCACCCCAGGTATTTTTCTCCCCAGACATTTTCAAAAATTTCCTCGGAAGTGACCACTTCTCCCAGATGACGGCACAGATACAGAATAATAGAGAATTCTATGGGCGTGAGAGGAATCTCCTCCCCATAAAGCCGGCAGATATAATTTTTCGCATCGACCTCCAGTCCGTTGATCTCATAAAAGTCCGTATCCTTTTTTTCCTCCTGCTGGCGGTTATAATCCCCCGCTCTCCGAAGCTGAGCCTTTACCCGGGCAACCACTTCCAGAGGATAAAAGGGCTTTGTTATATAATCGTCAGCCCCCAGAGAAATGCCGTTGATCCGATCAGCCTCCTCCACCTTGGCGGTCAGCATAATAATCGGAAAAAGCCACTTTTTCCGGATCTGCCAGCAGAGAGTGAAGCCGTCCGTGTCCGGCAGCATCACATCCAGCAGCGCCAGATCAATCTCATTTTCCCGCAGACAGTCCCAGGCTTCCTTTCCTGTAGTACAGAAAAAGGTATTATATCCTTCATTCGTCAGATACACCTCCAGCAGACTTCCGATTTCTTCCTCATCATCGACAATCAGTATATTTCCTTTTCTTTCCATTTCAGACTGCGCATTGCCGTTTTTGACAGCAATGCCTGCTCCTTTCTTCTGTTTATGGACTGATTTCAGAAAGACATCCCCGGAGGGATACTCCTCCACTATTATAGGAGAACGAAACAGAGGAACACAACCTCTCAATTCTTAACTTTTCTTAAAGGTACGCAAAGCCATGCTGTTTTGCACGCCATAAGCCAAAGAAACGGCTCTCCCGTCTGCGGAAGAACCGTTTTGTATTTCGTATATTATTTCAGGTCCTTAAAATGGAACTGCTTTGCTCCGGAAGCATAATCCTCTACAATCTGCCCCTGTCCGTACAGCTTGTATTTATAGCTTACCAGTCCTTCCAGTCCTACCGGACCCCGGGCGTGGATCTTTCCGGTGCTGATCCCCACCTCGGCTCCAAAGCCGTAGCGGTAACCGTCTGCAAAACGGGTGGAGCAGTTCTGATATACCCCGGCGGAATCCACCAGATCCATAAATGTCTCCGCTGTCTGCGCATTCTCTGTCACAATACAGTCCGTATGATGAGATCCGAAATAATTAATGTGATCTATCGCTTCGTATACATCCTCTACCGGCTTCACAGAAAGAATATAGTCCAGATATTCTCTGGTATTGTCCTCTGCCGTAGCCTTTTCACAGGAAATTACTCCGGCAATCTCCTCCGTGCCGCGGATCTCCACCTGTTTCTGATCGAGCGCAGCCTTCAGACGGGGCATCAGTTCCTTCACCATATCCTGATGCACCAGAAGCGTCTCCACCGCATTGCATGCCGAAACATACTGGGTCTTCGAATCAAAAATAATCGGAACCGCCTTGTCCAGATCCGCATCCTTATCCACATAAATATGGCAGATGCCGTCCGCATGCCCCATCACAGGAATCTTGGTATTGTTCATAATATACTGCACAAAGCTGTTGGATCCTCTGGGAATCAGCAGATCCACAGAATCGTGACAGCCCAGCAGCTCACTGATCTCAGACCGCGCCTCCAGCTGCATCATGCAATGCTCCGGCAGCCCTGCCTGCCGGGCCGCTCCGTAAATAATATCAAACAGCTTTTTATTGCTTCGAAGGGCTTCGCTGCCGCCCTTTAAAATCACACAATTTCCGCTCTTGATACAGAGCGCGGAAATCTGTACCAGGGCATCCGGCCGCGCCTCAAAAATCACGCCGATGACACCAATGGGACAGGTCACCCGCTTTAACACCAGTCCCTCATCCAGCTCTCTTGCAAACTGCGTACGGAACAGCGGATCCTCCATATGAACCAGATCACCGATGCCGGCCACAACATCCCGCAGCTTCCCCTCATCAAACTTCAGTCTCTTCAGAATAGGAGCGGCCACACCGTCCTTTGCGGCCTGCTCCATATCTTCGCGATTAGCCGCAAAAATTTCATCCTGATGCGCAAGCAGCGCGTCGCTCACCATCTGCAGCGCCTTATTTCTCATTTCCTCTGTGCTGGCTGCCATCCTGGGAGACGACAGTTTTACTTTTTTAATCTCTTCCTGAATACTCATACCTTTTCCTTTTCTATCCGATCCATATAGGTCAGAATTTCTGCTCTGTTATGTACAAAATCCTGTATTATCATACCATGACAGGCGCGTTTTTACAAGGGAACGATTCCCTTGAGTTTCCGCAGAATTATCCCCCTAAGATAAATCTGTTGAGTTTTGTTC
>CAMLYL010000045.1 GCA_946491665.1 uncultured Lachnospiraceae bacterium
ATAATGGTTGACCATAGAATCCATATTGCCCGCAGTCACAATAAAAGCAAGCCGCGGTTCTCCCAGAACCGTGATGCTTTCCGGATCCTTCCAGTCCGGCTGGGAAATAATTCCCACTGTAAATCCCTTTGCCTCCAGAATCCGGCTGATAATGGCATGTCCGAAAGAGGGATGATCCACATAAGCGTCGCCGATTACATATACAAAATCCAGTTGTTCAATCCCCCGGGCCTTCAGATCCGCCGGGCTGACAGGTAAAAAGTCTTTCATTTTTCTATTCTCCATCTATCATGTCTGTAAAATCCAGGATAAAATAATCCGCCAGCCGTTTCTTTTCTTCCCTCAGCCCGGCAGAATAAAAATCCTCCACCGCACAGGTATCCATCCCCGCATTTTTTCCGGCCAGAATTCCCATGGGAAGATCCTCAAAAACCAGACAGCAGGAAGGATCCACTCCCAGCTTTCCGGCCGTTGTCAGATAAACATCCGGAGCCGGCTTTCCCCTGCTGACATCACAGGAAGTTGTAATCGCATCTATCATCTCTTCCAGCCCTCTTGCCTTCAGAAACACATTCACCAGCAGACTGGAATTGCTGGTAGCAATCCCGGTCCGGATTCCGTTATGCTTTAAAAATTCCAGAAAAGACATCGCACCGGGCTTCAGGGGAGTCTTTGTCCGATACTTTTCCACAGCCATCCTGTTCCAGGTTTCCTTCACTTCTTCCACGGTTTCCGCCATCTGATAAGTTCTCACAAAATATTCCGCGGTTTCCGTGAAGCTCATACCTTCAATCTCTTTATGTAAATTTTCCGGAAATTCCATCCCCCTGCTCCGGAAAAAATCCTGATCAATCTCCTCCCAGACCCACATGGAGTCCACCAGAGTACCGTCCATATCAAAAATTACTGCGTCATACCGATTTATAATATCATTTAATTCTGGTTTTTTCATAATTCTGTCTTTCCGCTGTCCGTTTTCAGTTTATTGATTTCTTCTTCGGTCAGGAGCCTGTACGCTCCCGGTTCCAGATCCTCATCCAGGATCAGGGACCCCATCCGCACGCGCTTCAAGTACAGCACTTCCATCCCAACTGCATGAAACATCCGTTTAATCTGATGAAACTTCCCCTCGGTGATAGTTACAAGGACCTCTGATACAGTTTCACCGTCCGTGCCACGAAGCTCCAGTCCCGCAGGCGCTGTAGGACGCTTTTCACCGATCTCCAGTCCCTCCGCAAACCTTTTCGTGACTTCCTCCGTCACTTTTCCGGAAACCCGGGCAAAATATTCCTTTTCCACATGTTTTCCCGGAGCCAGCAGCTCATGATTCAAAGCGCCGTCATCTGTAATCAGAAGAAGCCCCTCTGTATCTTTATCCAGCCGTCCCACGGGAGACAGATTTCTGTGCCGCTCCCGGGGCAGGAAATCCATAACGGTCCGCTCTTTTTTATCCTCGGTGGCGGTTATGCACCCGGCCGGTTTATTCAGCATAAAATACTGAAATTCTCTGTAAACAACCGCTTCTCCGTCAACAGACAGCAAATCCCGCTCCGGATTGAATTTTACAGAACCGTTTTTTATTATTTCATCATTGATCTTTACCCGGCCGGCGGCAAACAGCTTTTTACTCTCCGAGCGGGTAGCGATCTGAAGCTGTGACAAAGTTTTATCAACTCGCATCTGCATAATCATAACTTTCCTTTTCTTTTTCCGTGAGAGCTTTCCTCCGGTTCGCCTCTATGGCTCTCCGTAATCTGCCATAATCTGATTATCCCTCAGTTCTTCCAGAAACGGATAAGGATTTATGGCCTGATCTTCCCCATTTTCATCCGGAATATAAATACCCAGATGCAGATGAACCATAAACTGTCCCGTGGTCCCCTCGTCGCCATAACCGCTGTCCCCCACAAACCCCAGGAACTGTCCGGCAGTGACTTCGCTTCCTTCTGACAGATCCCCTGCATAAGACTCCATATGGGCATAATAATAATATGTCCCGCCGGGACTGCGAATTCCGATCCGATAACCGCCCAGCTTCAGCCATCCGAGCTGCTCCACTGTTCCATCCGTCATGGATACCACCGGGTAAATTCCTCTCTGATCCACCGATGTAATTATATCACAGCCTTCATGCTGCCGGTCGCCGCCAAAGGTCCGGTCCGCCTGCCAGGAATCCACAAAATCAAAGGACAGATCCGCTGTTTCACTCCCCGCTATGGGAAAATACTGCAGTTCCTCCCAGATACGGGAATATTCCTGCCGTCTGACACTTCTCTCCTCTGTTTCTGTCTGTCTGATCTGACGGACTAAAATGCAGTCAATAACCACAACCACCGCCAGGCTGATCAGATAAAACCGATATTTTCCCAATTTCTTTTTCATACTTTTTCCATAAAGATCGAATCAATTCATTTTATGAAAAATATAATGCAGTATGAGAAAGAAAATCCTTCCGGTGTGCCTTGCGCTGCTTGTCCTGTACTGTCTGCTTTTTCCCCGTCAGATGGCCCAGTCTGTTTCAAACGGGCTGGCTCTGTGGTACCGTTCCATTCTGCCCACATTGCTGCCCTTCTGTATTTTTTCCAATATCATTGTACGGTCCGGAATATATGACCGGGTGTTTGCGGGACTTTTTCCCGCAGTACGCCGCATTTATCCGGTCCGCGCGCCGCTGATCTATCCTTTGATCGCCGGTTTCTTATTTGGATTTCCCCTGGGAAGCAAAATCTGCGCAGACCTCTATGACACAGGAAAAATCACTGCAAAAGAGGCAGAAACTGTATGCTGCATCAGCAACAACTTCGGCCCGGCCTTCCTTTATAATTATATGATTTTCGGGGTTTTTGAAGGCAAACTGCCTGCCGCCCTCCTATTTGCGGCATGCTATCTTCCCCCTTTACTGATCGGCAGAGTGCAGATTTCCAGGCTGAAAAAAGCCTCAGTTTCTTCCGTCTCAGAAAATACAAAAACGGCATCCAGATCTCAAATAAACATGAAAATCATAGATGCCGGAATCATGGACGGATTTACAACCATGATAAAACTGGCAGGATATATCCTGCTGTCCGCACTGCTGGCCGATATTCTGAAAAGAATCCCCTGGAACAGCGAACTGATCCCCTGTATCTGTATCGGGGCCATGGAAATCACCAACGGCCTGCACCATGTCTCCTCACTCCGGGCGGATCTCCCTCTCCGGGCAGCTCTGGCTGTGGGAATGGTTAACTTCGGAGGAATCAGCGGTTTTCTACAGACCAATGCAATGATGAAATCCACCGGGATTCATATGGGACATTATGTATGGTTCAAGCTGCTGTGCAGTATGACAGGAATCCTTATTCTGCTCGTCTTCTTCCTGCTTATCTGAGCGGAAATCAGATCAGATCAATCTCGTCTGATTTCTTCTCAGTCTCAGGTGCTTCCTCATTATCCTCCGAACTCTCTGTGTCATCGGAAGGCGTCAGCTCTTTTCTGTTGGCCTTCACAATATCATAGCAGTTCTGAAGTGAAGATAAAAGCCCATCGTATTTTGCCTTGGATGTGTCAATGGCATGGATCACAATGTTTTCCAGATTGCCAAGAAGATTGTCCGTATACTCTATCGCCGCAGTACGAATAGAATTTGCATCCTCCGTAGCCTTGTCCAGAATCTCCTGGGCCTGGTTGGTAGCAATAGAAACAACTTCGTTAGCCTGAGCGTAAGCCTGCTGCATAATCTGATGCTCGCTGACCAGCTCGTTTGTCTGAATCTGAGCCTGCGCAATAATCTCGTCCGCCTTCGCCTGGGCATCAGACAGAATCGCATCCTTATTGGCAATAATCTTCTGATAACGCTTAATCTCCTCGGGAGTCTTCAGGCGAAGCTCTGTCAGAAGCTCCATCAGCTCCTCCTTGTCAACGACAATCTTGCCCTTGGAGAATGTAGACGCCTTACAGGTATCGATATATTCTTCAATCTCTGCAATAATCTGTTCTAAACGGCTGTTCATGTAAAATCTCTCCTTTATCTGCTGATGTTAAATTTGCTGTATACCTTTTCAACAATCGCTTCCGGCACAAATTTCGAGATATCTCCACCATAAGATGCAACTTCTTTTACTATCGTGGAACTCAGGTAAGAATATGACAGACTTGTGGTCAGAAAAATCGTATCCACCTGAGGATTCACCACATGATTCGTCTGAGCAATCTGCAGCTCATACTCAAAATCTGTAACTGCCCGCAGACCTCTGACAATAATCGTCGCTCCGATCTGTCTGGCGTAATCCGCCGTCAGCCCGTCAAAAGTACTTACTGTCACATTGGGCATCTGCGCCGTCAGCTCTTTTATCATACTAACACGTTCTTCTACAGAAAACAACGGATTTTTTGCATTGTTTTTTAAAACGGCCACGTTCAGCTCATCCACCATTTTCGCGGATCTTTCTATAATATCAAGATGTCCGAAGGTCAGCGGGTCGAAGCTTCCCGGATACATTGCTCTTTTCATTTTCTTATCTCTGATCGTTCCTGCCGGGGCAGAAAACTTCTGTAATCAGTTTCCCTTTCTTTTCATATCTCATTCGTCCTCTGCCGGAGCAGAAGCCGGTTTCTTTCTGATAAAAATATGCTGGTTTGATTTATAGGTCTTTACTCTCCGGACCTCAAATCCGTCCTCCGACAGGGTTTCAGGATCAAATTCCAGCGACTCCTCCACAATGATCATGGTATCTTCTGTCAGAATCGAGGAATTCTTCAGATAACCCAGAGCTTCCTTTGCCAGCCCTTTTCCGTAAGGAGGATCCATAAAAATAATGTCAAATACATATCTCCGTTCCATGGTGCGCAGCGCCGCCATGAAATCCATGCATTTTAAATCACAGTAGGAATTAAACTTTGTAAAATTGATATTATCCTGGATACAGGCTGCCGCCTTGCGGTTATTCTCCACAAAAACCGCTTTTTGGGCTCCGCGGCTGACCGCCTCCAGGCCGATTCCGCCGCTTCCGGCAAACAGATCCAGAAAAACCGATCCGGGGACCTCCATCTGTATGATATTGAACAGGGTCTCCTTGATCCGGTCTGTAGTCGGGCGCGTATCCGTTCCCTCAATTGTTTTTAACGGCATACTCCGTGCCGTTCCGGCAATGATTCTCATATCAAATACTCCAATTCTGTTCTGCCATTAATCCTGCTCTTTCAGCACCTGCTTATTTTTCACTAGATAATCAATCAGCGATACGACGGTCAGCACCAGGGCCGCATAAATCATTACAGTTCCCAGTACATGGATCACATTCACGCTACCGATCCAGATCCCCCATGCACAGTCCAGAATCAGCAGAATAATCGCCACCATCTGAAAAGTCGTTTTAAACTTGCCCCACATACTGGCCGCTATCACAATCTGATGCTCCGCGGCAATCAGGCGGAATCCGCTGATGATGAACTCGCGGGCAATAATAACAATAACGATCCAGGACGGCACCTTTTCCAGTTCAATCAGGCAGATCAGCGCTGAGCAGACAAGCAGCTTGTCCGCCAGGGGATCCATAAACTTCCCGAAATTTGTGACAAGATTATATTTCCGCGCAATCTTTCCATCCAGCATATCTGTCAGGCTGGCAACAATAAAAATAATCAGCGCAAGAACAGGCGCCAGTGTCCCAAGGCCAATATCCGCCAGCAGGAAAAACACAAAAAACGGAATTAAAATCACACGGAAGATAGTTAATTTGTTCGGTAAATTCATATTATACTCCAATCCTTCCGCACGGCGGCCGCCATCCGGAAAATCATTGTCTCCCCCACGCTTATACAAGTTCCCCGATCAGGTCGTACTCATAAGCTCCGATAATTTTCACTTTCGCAAAATCTCCGCTCATCAGTTCCTGATCCGTATTGACAAAAACATAGCCGTCAATGTCAGGCGCATCGCGGTAGCTCCTGCCGATATAGGCATTTTCATCGGCGACTTTTCCCTCAATCATCACATAGAGCTCCCGGCCGATCATGTCCTCATTTTTGTCCATGATCACTTCCTCCTGAAGCTCCATCACATCCGCCTGCCATTCCTCCTTTATTTCCTCATCAATCTGATCCGGAAACTCAGCAGCCGGCGTGTTCTCCTCGGGAGAATATGTAAAAGCGCCCAGCCTGTCAAACTCAGTATCATTCACAAACTGCATCAGCTCTTCATGCTGCTCCTCCGTTTCTCCGGGGAAACCGCAGATCAGCGTTGTCCGGAGTGCAATATCGGGAATCGCATCTCTCAGAGCATTAATTTTATCAATCAGCATCTGCCGGTCTGTCCGTCGTCCCATTCTCCTCAGAATATCCGAATTGATATGCTGAATGGGCATGTCAATATAATGACAGACTTTATCATTGTCCCGGATCGCCGCAATCAGCTCATCGTATATTTCCTCGGGGTAGCAGTACATCAGACGGATCCAGTAAAGTCCCGGAATCTGATTCAGTTCATTCAAAAGCAGGTGAAGAGACTTTTTCCCATACAGATCCACACCGTACATGGTAGTCTCCTGAGCAACCAGAATCAGCTCTTTCACCCCGCCCGCCGCAAGCTCCCGGGTCTGGGCGATCAGCTCCTCCATGGGAACACTGCGGTACTCGCCCCGAATCGACGGAATGATACAGTAAGTGCAGTGCTTATCACAGCCCTCCGCTATTTTCAGATGTGCATAATGGCCTCCGGTGGAAACATTCCTTCCGGCCTCTCTGGACTCAATTCCCTGCAAAGGATCATAAGCCTGATACTTTTCTCCCTGCAGAACCTTTTCAATGGCCTCGATAATCCGCTCCGTGGAATTCGTCCCAAGGACAGCATCCACCTCGGGGATCTCTGTCAGAATCTCATCCTGATACCGCTGAGCCAGACATCCGCAGACAATCAGCGCTTTGCAGGATCCTTCTGTACGGTAACGCGCCATTTCCAGAACAGACTGAATGCTCTCCTCCTTGGCGTCATGAATAAAACAGCAGGTATTAATCACAATTACATCTGCTTCGGTCTCATCATCTGTAACCGTATACTGATGCTTCGTAAGCTTCCCCAGCATGAATTCAGAATCCACAAGATTCTTGTCACATCCGAGAGAAATAAAAAGTACTTTCATATTTTCTCCAAAATCAGATTTCTTCGATATCGTCATCTTCTCCAAGAATCTTTACCTCTCCCTTATACAGCTCCTCCACAGCAATAGATAAGGGCTTTTTGTTCTCGGCATTTTCCACAAACGGCTCCGCTCCCGCAATAATCTGACGGGCACGCTTGGCTGAAGCGATTACGATAGAATAACGGCTGTTTACCACCGGCTCCTCACCAATATTATCGGATTCCTTGTTTACAACTTTCATTAACTCTACATAAGACGGATGAATCATTTATTTTTCTCCCTTCACATACTGTTTCAACTGATTTTTGATGGTTTCTATTGTACTCAGGCGGCGCTCCATACGGCTGCGCTCGCTCAAAATAATATGGTGAACTTCCTCCACACAGGCATCCAGATCGTCGTTAATCACCAGATAGTCATACACCTCGCAGCCATCTGCTTCCTCTACCGCGCGGACAAGTCTGGAATGAATCACTTCTTCGGACTCTGTACCCCGTCCGGTCAGCCTGTTTTTCAGCACTTCCGCCGACGGCGGTGTTACAAACAGAAGGAGCGTCTCCGGGAACTGCTCTCTGATCTTTAACGCACCCTGAATCTCAATCTCCAGAATCACATTTTTATGTGCCTCCAGCTGCTCCTTCACGTAGGTCTTCGGCGTTCCGTAATAATTATCCACATACTGCGCATATTCCAGCAGTTCATTCTGCTCAATCATCCGCAGGAACTCTTCCTTTGTCTTAAAGAAATATTCTTTTCCTTCTGTCTCTCCGGCTCTCGGCTGCCGTGTGGTGGCAGAAACAGAAAGCGCATACTGCTCGGGATAACGGGACAGAAGCCTGTTCATAATCGTTCCCTTTCCCGAACCGGAAAATCCGGACAGTACTATTAATAGTCCTGTATCATTCATAACGGCTCCCCTTTCTGTGTGGTATCCTGATTCTGATATCGTCCTGCCAGCGTTTCCGGCTGCAGAGCGGACAGAACAATATAATCGCTGTCAGTGGCAATCACGCTTTTCGTCCGGCGTCCCTGCGTTGCATCAATCAGACGTTCTGTCTCTTTTGCACGCTGCACCATGCGCTTGGCCGGCGCGGAATCCGGATTTATGATCGACACAATCTTTTCCGCATTAATAATATTTCCGAATCCAATATTGATAAACATGTTTCCTCTTTTCTGGACCGATTTCTGTCCATAAAGGTATCCTCTGGAGGGTTTCCTCTTTTCTGGACTGATTTCTGTCTGTTACGATTCACAGCCCCTCCATCTCTGCTGCGCAAAACCAGCCAGCGCTGCTGTCTGTCACTGCTGATGCAGTTTTCTGTTTTGCTTATTGTGATGGAGTGACTGATTCCAGTCTGCCAGAGATATCATCTGCCCTGCTTACATACCAGTATGACGCAGTTCAGCTGATATCTCTGACAGGCCTGTGAATCGTAACATCTGTTATTCAATGTTCTGGATCTGCTCACGGACCTTTTCAATCTCTGTCTTTAACTCAATGGCAAGATTGGAGGTCTCCAGATCATTCGCCTTGGACAGGATCGTGTTGGATTCCCGATTCATCTCCTGGGCGATAAAATCAAGCTTTCGCCCGATCCCCTCATCACTCTCCAGCGTATCCAGCATAGAATGAATATGCGCGCGCAGACGCACTGTTTCCTCATCAGTACAGATCTTATCCGCATAGAGCACAATCTCTGCTGACAGCCTGGACTCCTCAATCTGCGTATCCTCCAGAAGTTCTGCCACCTTTGTTTCCAGCTTCTTTCTGTACTCCTCCAGCAGCTCCGGCGCCCGGGCTTCCACCCGGTCCACATTGACAAGCATATGGTTCAGCTTCGCAGTCAGATCCGTTTTCAGCTTCTCTCCCTCTGCTGTCCGGGACGAAACAAACTGATCCAGCGCATTTTTCAGAGCCTCTTCCAGAAGCTGCCAGATCTCATTCTCATCAATACCGGCCTCCTCCATGGAGAAAACCTCCGGATAGCGCGACAAAGTGCTGACCCTGATATCGTCCTCCAGTTCAAAATCCGCCGCCATCTCACGCAGATACCCCAGATACTCACCGGCAATGGCCCTGTTATATCTGACCTGCACATCCCTTTGAGATAAATCCTCACAGGCAATGAAGACATCCACTTTTCCCCGCTGAATATAATCCTTCAGCAGCGTCCGAATAGCCGACTCAAAAAAATTCAGCTTCCTGGGCATCTTGATATTCACATCAAAATAACGATGATTGACAGATTTCAATTCAACAGTAATCTTGTGATAATCGTCGGACAATTCACAGCGTCCGAACCCTGTCATGCTCTTTATCATTGTGTTCTCCTCAAAATATGATCTGAAATCTCAACAAATCACTTTATTATAGAATCTTTTCCCAGGGAAGTCAATGAAATTTTACCGTGGCTTGTCAATGACGGAAGGCCAGCCGTTTCCGGCTGACCTCCCGTCCTCTTCTGTATTTCCGCTCCTGATTTTATGCAGGAATCAAAAATTTCTTTCTATTTTCTGTTATCTCCTGTATTTTCTCCGACTAAGAACAGTTCCGCCTGCTGCGGCAAATGCAGCTCCTGACAGAATCAGCCAAAAGATCACATGACTGGCATCGCCCGTATCCGCGGAAGTATTCCGATGAGAATCTCCGTTGTTTCCATCAGAAGAACCGGGCTGATCTGCAGTATCCGTGTCGCCGGGATCTGTCACATCTGTATCCTCGCCGTTGTCAGGATCTGTCTGATCTCCGGAATCTGTCCCAGAACCAATCACAAGATCACTGAGAACATACCAGTCTCCGGCTTTTTCTGTATCAGCCAGAGCCAGATTGATACCGGAGGGTCCGACCTCTGTCTGGTTTAAGATTGCTGCCGCAATTTTATAATTGCCGTTCTCAAGGCCCTCAGGAATCATAAACTCCGTTTCATAAGTATTTACCGACTCATTCGTCCAGTCTCCGGGATTGGCGTCATTTACAGTAATCTGCTCTGCCACCTGATTGTTCTCATCCAGCAGCGCAAAACTCAGTACATATTTATTATTCCACTGAGGGTTATGGTTCGGCAGACGTCCCACTCCTGCGTTTTTCCAGCTGTGCTCGATGGTAATTGTATCTCCGGCCTCTGCCTCTGACGCCATCGTCATCTCCACTGGAGACAAGCGGTAACCGCCCTGCTCAACAAAACGCTGTATTCCCTCCGGATAATCCTGGATCCAGCACACGGCGTCACTGTACATTCTGAAATCCAGCGTGTTTGCCCGGCTGTACAGAGCGTCATCCATCAGATACTTCAGAATCTGCTGCGTGGACCACCCCACAATATTATTTGTCTGGGACCATCTTCCGCCGTCACCGGCGCTGTGTTCCAGCCCATGGTAACAGCTTTCGCCATAAAGCACATTTCCATTTAAGAACTCGTTTACAATCCCCTGTTTCTGATCTTCGCCATACCACACAGGACTGCCGAGTCCATCCCGCCGCATCACAAATCCTTCGGAAATTCCGTAATCAGATCCTGCCTCGCTGTAAATCTGGAAGCCCAGAAGTACGTGTTTGAAATATTTCCTGTAGAGATCCATAATCGTTCTGACCGCTGTTTCCTTATCAGAAGCGCAGATATTATTTACTTCTCCCCAGTTTCCCATACCCTGGGCATCGATATAAGCAACAGAGGAATCTGTATCAAACCGTTCGCCAAAAGCCTTCAGGAACTTTTCAAAGTTTTCCAGGAAAACGGGATCATCGCACTTCCCCTCTTTAACCTGAAGCGCTTCGCCTGTTTCCAAATTAGATACAGTTGTATAGGAATCCACCGGCAGACCTTTGTCAAATACCCACTTGGGAATCGCCTGCTGACTGTTATCTGTGGAATCGATCAGCACCCGGAAAGCAAGCTGAAGATTTCTTTCTTTCGCGCCCTGGATCAGCTTATAAATATCACTCTCGGGATCCTCCCAGGCATATTTCCCCTCTTCCGGCTCAAACCAGGACCAGCCCAGACGGATATATAAGACAGAGGGCGTCAGTCCCTGTTCAATGAGACTGTCAATCTGCGTCCAATACTCTTCTGTTGTCATTCCCTGTGTGATTTCTACTCCGTCCGGAGCATAGGGATTCGCGTAGCAGTCCTCAATATACAGCACCCATCCTGTTGCGGGATTTTTTATAAAACTGTGTCTGTCTTCTGCAAACTCGATTTTTACAGTTCCATCCCCCAGATCAGTAATTTTATTTTCCGTCTGTTCATCAGAGCCCGTACCGCCGCCGGTTCTGGTTCCGGAAATATAAATCTCACTGATATTCTTTCTGCCGGACCATCCCTCCGGAATCGGAAGCTTATACGCGCCGCTGATTTCCGCATTTTCTGCCGAAGCCTTTTCATACCGGCTGATGCCGTTCTCATCTCTGCTGACATAAAGAATCTCGTCCATATGAGCCGAATAACCCTCAAAATCAGCCGTCAGATCCTGGCCGAAATCCAGTTCCAGGAATGAAGGCGTGTAACCGTCTTCAATCCCTGAGGCATCCTCAATGGCAGCCCCGTTCGAAAGGGGAATTCCTCTGAGAACATTCTCCAGCTTTCCATAACTCTCTCCAATCCATTCCACCTCTGTCAGAGCGATTTCATGGGTTTCGCCGAATACCAGCTTCACATTCCGGTCAATCAGAGACTGATCTTCCAGATTCACTTCCGCTTTATAACAGTCTCCCTCCTGTACCCATTCGCTCAACGCAGTCTCGCATGCCGTATCAAAATCTGTACTGCTGCGGGTATTTGTCTGTACCCGGATAGAACCCAGATCTTCCTGCGGCTCGTCTGCATAAAGTACAATTTTATCAATTTCTTTCAGGTCGTCAGAATGCAGTTTCAGATATTTGTCTTTATAAACTTTAGCAGACCAGGGCTGTTCTTTGTCTCCGTCCGTCAGCAGATTAACATTATCCTCTGTCTCAAAATCGGTTGCAACCAGTTTATCGTCAGTCTCTTTCTCCGGTGTCTCAGGAGGCATATCGCCTGTCCATACCCCGAAGGTCTTGATCTCGGCCAGCATCCCGCTCTTGCTCCAGGACGCACGGCTCTTCACCAGAGTAATTTTGATCTGGTCTGTCTCAAAAGGCTCGTCAAAATCATACAGCATTTTTCCCGTAAGCGCCGGAACAAAAATACTCTCGCCGCCGGAATGCGTCACCTGTTTAAAAGAACCGCTCTCCAGATCATAATAGCTTACCTCAAATTCCAGGACAGATGCGCCGGCAAAATCACCGTGGGAATACCATTCCATCTGGCTGAACTCGCCCGTCACCGGATAATGCATCACAATCTCAGGCTGTTTATCATATGTTACTTCCCTGACTGTATCGCCGGGTGCATCTTCTATGATCGAAAAGTAAGTTCCGGTATTATTATCGTTGACAGCTTCTTTTCCTTCACCGCTGGTAGTAGCGGCATTTATAATCTCTGTCTCCGCTTTCAGGGCAAGATTTGACAATTCCTCATCCGGCTCCTCCGGCGGTTCCGGATCCGGCATATCTCCATCATATTCGCCCCAGATCTCAATCTCACCGATCCGGCACGCCGCACCCCAGGCACTTAAGCCTGTAATCTCCAGCCGCAGCTTGTCAGTAATCACTGGCTGACCGAAATCTGTCCTCCTGGAACGAAGATCCCAGTCTCCCAGGTTGGGATCTGATTCATAAGTTTCCGCTGCCAGATCCACCCATGCATTCCCATCCCAATACTGGAACTTGATAGAAGTAACCATATAATTTGCAATATTATCCACACTGAAGGTTACTCCGTTAATTACAGCGTCCTCTTCAAAACTGAAATCCAGATGAAAAGGCATAGACGCATTACCGTCCACATACCATTCGCTGTTATAAACCCCATCCACAATACTGTGAATGTCGCCGCCATTGGCCGGATCTCCATTCCAGCCGCCAAAGGGCTCAGCGTCCGTGGACAATACCGCATAGGGAGCAATATTCTTCTCCTCACCGGCTGTCTCACTGCCTTCTGTTGCGCCGAAAACAGAAACGGATGTACCCATAACTGCAACAAACAGCATAATTGCAGCCATAAATACACTAAGTTTTTTCGCCATAATTCCCCTCCTCCCTTTATGGTAAATTTGTCCTGTTTTTGGTTAAATTCCCCGCACATTTTGTATATATATACTACAACATCCCATTCGTTCTTTTTTCTCATTTTCGATTCTGATTTTTCTGTTTTCGATTCTGCACATAAAAAATGCTTTTGCCGCAGCAACAGGCAAAAGCACTTTCTTACCATCCTTTTCTCACATTCGTATGGTAATTGACATATTCATTTTTCCTGCCGTGACGGGTTCTCCAATGTTTCGGCGGCTCTCCCACAATCTTTTTGAAATTTCTCATAAAAGCAGAAAGAGAGGAAAACCCCACCTTCCAGGCAAGAGTTTCCATGGAATCACTTCCTTTTAACATTAACTCACAGGCATTCTGAATCCGGATAAGATTTACGTATTCCAGAGGCGGCACATTCATACAGCGCACAAAAATTTTCCGGAAATAAGATTCACTGACATGACATAGCTCCGCCAGATTCCTGATCTTGATCTCCTCTGCGAAATGAGTCTCAATATATTCCAGCGCAGCTCTGATCTTATCCACCTGGGATTCATACAGATCATTTTCCGGCAGTTCCTGACCTCCAAGACGGGCAATTTCCCAGACCAGAACCATCAGATATCCGTTGACTGCCTCCTTAAAATGAGGCTTTTGCTCCCTGTTCTCATCCAGGATCGCTCGTACCGCCATTGCCAGCCGCGGATATGCCTTTTCACTTACCAGATAAGGCAGACAGAGCACTTTTTTGATAAACCGTTCCCGAAACACCTGATTGGCAGGATAAAACTTTTTTAAAACCCCCTCGATATCTACAAAAAGATATTCCCATTTTTGTATGACCCCTTCCGGCCCCTGCGTGCGATGAGGAAATTTGCCGGGAATAATCGAAATGCTCCCGCTGTGATACTCTTTTTCTTCATCCCCGAAACACATCGCCCCGTCTCCATAATAGCAGTAGCCGATTTCCAGAAAATTATGAAAATGAAAGGGATCCGTTCCATACTCTACCACCCAGTCCTGCCCCAAAAGCGCCAGGTCATACCGTCCCATGGGAATCTCATAATAGCGAAACTCCACATATTCCTCTTTTGAACTGTTCATAATCTGCTCTCCCCCTGTACATCCCCACCTGATATTTATTCTTCCACCAGTTCAATTCCTGAAATATCCGGGTCAATGGTCAGCGAGTAATTTGTATAATAAACAACAAAGCCCGGCTTTCCCTTATTCGGTTTTTTTACATTCTTTTTCTGAAGGTAGTCCACCTCTACCTTTTCACTGCCGCGTCCTTTGGAATAAAAAGCAGCCAGCCGGCCGGCCTCCTCAAAGGTGCGGTCCGGGATATCGCCGGTCTTTGTTTTCACAATCACATGAGAACCGGGCATTTTCTTTGCATGAAACCACCAGTCGTTCCCCTCTGCAAATTTGAAGGTAAGCTCATCATTCTGGTAATTATTCTTCCCCACATAAATATCAATACCGTCCGCAGTTCTGTAATGATAGGGGCGGCTCTTGCTCTGCTGCTTTTTCTTTGAAGAATATTTATGCTTAATATAGCCGCTTTCCGCCATTTCCTCCCGAATCTGAGACAGATCCGCCTCCGTTTCCGCAATATCCAGCGAAGTGGCGATCGAATCCAGGTGCTCGATTTCCTGGCGTGTTTCGCGGATCAGCTCGGTCAGCGCCTCACAGGTCCGCTTCAGTTTTCCGTAACGCTCAAAATACTTCTTTGCATTCTCCTGGGGTGTCAGATCCGGATCCAGCGGAACACGGATTGTTTCATTCGTGTAATAATTCAGCGCATCGAACCCCTTTGCCCCCTCCGGAACCTGATAGCCGTAGGTATGAATCAATTCTCCATACAAACGGTACTTTTCCCGTTTTTCCGTATCCTTTAACTGCTTTTCCTGCAGATCATATTTTTTCCTGTTTCGCTCCAGGCAGGTGTTAATAATATGGCGGAGATCCGCAGACTTCTGCCGGATCCGTGTATAGGCGCTTTTTTCCGCGTAAAAGCTTTCCAGCACTTCCGAAATGCTGCGGCAGGGATAATCCTCACAGTCTGCATAGGAATAGAGGGGAATAGAAGCAAATTCCACCGGTTCATCTCCGGATTTTACAATATGCGGCGTAAAATGCCCCTCCCTGATATCATTCATCACAGATACAAAATGTCTCCCCAGAGCCTGCCATTCCTCCGCAGATACAGACGCACAGGGCGCGTCCCCGTCGATTCCCGCCCGGTAACAAAGCTCATTGGCGGCCAGAGGACTGATCCCCGTATAAGAAGTATAAACAGCTTTTTTCACAGACTGCGGGCGGGAGGAAACTGTCTCCGCAAATCCCGCTTCCGTCTCATGCAGAGGATTTTTCTTTCCCTGCTGAACCGGAATGAAATAATGCCGCCCGGGAAGCACCTCGCGGACAGAGCTGACCTGTGCGGAAATATGCTTAATGCTGTCCAGGATCTGATCCTCTTCATCGCAGAATATAATATTGCTGTGTTTTCCCATCAGTTCCACAATCAGCTTCTTGCGTCGCAGATCCCCCAGATCATCCAGATGTTCAATCTCAAAAATCAATATACGTTCCATTTCCGGCTGCGTCACCGAAATCACCCTTCCATTGGCGATATGTTTCCGCAGAAGCATACAGAAATTCGGAGCCGTCATGGGACTCGTTTTATTTTTATCTGTCACATATACCAGGGGCAGAGACGCGCTGGCAGACAGAAGCAGCCGCTTCTGCCCTGCATTTCCCTTAAACGTCAGCAGCAGTTCATCATTTTCCGGCTGCGCAATTTTGCTGATACGGGCGCCGGCAAACAGATGATTCAAATCATACGCCAGATTAGCTACAACAATTCCATCAAGAGCCATAAAAGCCTCCTTCTATTTCACTGTCCCGGTGTATGGGGACATTTCTTCCATTATATAATCTTATAAATTCAGCAGTGTAAACTCACTGCCGGCATATTGCTTCAGTCTCTCTTTCAGAGCCCGGTGCTGCGGCAGACGAAGGGACGGATCCTCCCGCATCAGTACAGACACTTCATAGGATGCTTTGCTCATTACATCAGCATCCTGATAAATATCCGCCAGCTGAAACTGAAAATCCCCGCTCTGACGAATGCCGAAAAAATCTCCCGGACCGCGAAGCTTCAGATCCTCTCCGGCGATATAAAATCCATCATTGGAATGATTCAGAATCGCCAGGCGCTTATTCTCCGTTTTTGTCTCGTTTCCCTGCATAAGAATACAATAGGCCTGCGCATCGCCCCGGCCTACCCGTCCCCGCAGCTGATGAAGCTGAGCCAGACCGAACCGCTCCGCATTCTCCACCATTATCACAGTAGCATTGGGGACGTCCACTCCCACTTCGATGACAGTGGTTGACACCAGAATCTGAATCCGGTTTGCCAGAAACTCCTCCATAATACGGTTCTTTTCGTCAGCTTTCATCTTTCCGTGCAGGCAGGCAATCCGGATATCTTCCGGAAAGACCTGTTTCAGACGCTCTGTGTAATCCAGAACATTTTCCCCTTCCGCATGCTCTGAACTTTCCACCAGGGGGCAGATTATATAAACCTGATGCCCCTGCCGGATTTCCTTTTCCATAAAACGGTAAGCGGTTTTCCGGTAAGAGAGATCCACCACACAGTTCTTAATCGGTTTTCTTCTGGCGGGCACTTCATCAATCACAGAAATATCCAGATCTCCGTACAGGATAATCGCCAGCGTCCGGGGAATCGGCGTGGCGCTCATCACCATAATATGAGGATGGTGTCCTTTCAGAGAAAAAGTTTCCCTCTGCTTTACGCCGAAACGGTGCTGCTCGTCGGTGATCACAAGTGCCAGATCACAATAATTCACCTTTTCCTGAATCAGCGCGTGAGTACCCACAATCAGAGCAGACCGCTCCCTCTCAATGAGGGCATACGCCTCCCGCCGCTGCCTGGCTGTCAGCGACCCGGTCAGCAAAACTACGGGAAAAGAAAGTCCAAAGCTGTCGCAGAGCTGCCGCAGCTTCTGCTCGTGCTGTCTGGCAAGGACATCCGTGGGCGCCATAATTGCCGACTGATATCCGCTGTTGGCGCAGTCAAGCATGGCAAGGAAAGCCACGATTGTCTTGCCGGAACCTACGTCGCCCTGAATCAGACGCTGCATTACTGTTTCGCCGCGCATATCCTCCCGTACCTGCCGGATTGTCCTCTGCTGCGCACCGGTGAGTTCATAAGGCAGCTTTCCGATCAGCTCTCCCACAAAATCTCCGCCGGCTCCGGAAGCTCCCGCCGCCTCCATGCTTTCCGGACACTTCAGATGAAACTCGTTTTTCAGCGCTGCCGAACAGTCCTTTGTCAGCTGCATACATAAAATAAAAAAGAAAAATTCATCAAAAACAAACCGGTCTCTGGCCACAATGCAGCTCTCTTCATCCCGGGGCAGATGCATATTTTTCAACGCAAAGTTATACTCGCTCAGATGATTGCGGACACGAATATCCTCCGGCAGATATTCCATCTCCAGAGGAATCTCCTTCATCGCCAGCTCCACAGTTTTCCGTATCTGCCCGTTGGTCAGTCCTTTGGTCAGACGATAAATGGGCTGGAGCGTTTTCTGAATCTCCCGGTAACGGTCCAGAGAAAGAATTTCCGGCTGTTCCATATAGTAAAACCCGTTCTTTTCCGTCACCCTGCCGTAAAACACATAATATCCTCCCGCTTTTATAAGAGAACGTATATAAGGGGACCGGAACCACATAATTCTGAGACTCCGCCCCTCTCCCGGCACATCCAGAACCGCAGTCTGCAGCCTGGAATGCTGATTCACTGACGGAGCTTTCGCCGCCCTTACATAGACGGCGTTTTTCCGCTCCGGAACAAGTTCATCCACACTGCCGATCTCCGGATAACGCTCATAATCCCGGGGAAAATACAGGAGTATATCACCCACGGTGTATACTCCTATAGCATGAAATAATTCTTCTGTTTTCGGCCCGATGCCTTTGATGTTCCTGATAGGGGAATCTAATTTCATTCCGATCTCCAATCCTTATTCAACTGAAATCAGATAATAATAAATCGGCTGGCCTCCGTTCTGAATCTCCACCTCGCATTCCGGATACGTCTCCTCCAGATATGCACCGAGAGCATTTGCATCCTCCTCTTTTGTATCCTCGCCATAATATACGCAGATAAAGGAAGACTCTTCATCTATCAACTTCTCCACCATATCACGGATCACAGCATCCATGTCCGTACCTGCGGAGAGAATGCTGGAATCACCGATTCCCATATAATCGCCTTCTCTGATCTCGATATCATCGATCACTGTGTCACGCACTGCATAAGTCACCTGACCGGTCTTTACTGTGGCAATCACTTCCTGCATCATATCCCTGTTGCCCTCCACTCCTGCTTCGGGAACATAATTGATCATGGCAGTGATTCCCTGAGGAACCGTCTTCGTGGGAATTACCACAACTTCCTTCTCTTCCTCCAGGGAAGCAGCCTGGTTGGCAGCCAGAATAATATTCTTATTATTAGGGAAAATAAAAACCGTTTTGGCGTTTACTTTCTCGATAGCCCGGAGCATATCGTCTGTACTGGGATTCATAGTCTGTCCGCCTTCAATCAGGTAATCCACTCCCAGTCCTTTAAAGACCTCGTTGATACCATCTCCGATGGAAACCGCAATAAAGCCGATCTCTTTGGTAGGGGCGTCCTCTGCTTTTTTCTGTTCTGCCTCCGCCTGTTCCTTCGCAAGCTTTGCGGCATCCTTGATCAGCTTCTCCTGATGCTCCTCTCTCATATTGTCTATCTTGATCCGGCTGAGAGATCCGAAAGTCAGCGCTTTCTGAAGTACAAGACCAGGGTCATT
Organism: uncultured Lachnospiraceae bacterium; assembly: GCA_946491665.1. GTDB lineage: Bacteria > Bacillota > Clostridia > Lachnospirales > Lachnospiraceae > Eubacterium_I. Next base: position 19,107 of record CAMLYL010000045.1, read on the forward strand.
GGTATGTACATGCGTCTTCACAATCTCGTCATCCGCCACAAGCACAATCGAATCACCCATAGAGTTCAGGAAAGATCTGTATTCGTGCTCTTCCGCCTCTGTAAGCGGCTGTTTCAATACAATAATAAACTCTGTACAGTAACCAAAGCGGATCTCCTCCTCTGTCTGGGCGGAAATCTTTACAATGCCGGAAGAAGCGCCGGATTCTTCAATAGTATAATCAATCTCTTTTCCAAGAAAAGCATCCTGGGCTCCCTTTAACACCTGTACCAGTCCCTGTCCGCCGGAATCCACCACACCGGCCTGTTTCAGAACGGGAAGCATTTCCGGAGTAAGGGCGAGAACACGCTCTGCCTCTTCCACAATAGCGGCAATATAATCCTCCATCGAATAAGCATCGTCGCAGGACAGCTCCAACGCCTTGTCCGCAGCCCCCTTGGCCACGGTGAGGATCGTTCCCTCCTTCGGCTTCATAACAGCCTTATAGGCAGTCTCGCAGGCTTTCTGAAAGGCCTCGCATATAATCAGCTTATCCAGTTTGTCATAATGAGCAATCACCTTTGTGAAACCGCGGAACAGCTGGGAAAGAATAACGCCGGAATTTCCTCTTGCGCCCCGCAGGGATCCGGAAGCGATTGCCTTCGCAAGATCCTTCATTACGGGAGGCTGAACCGCGCTTACCTCTTTCGCCGCCGACATGATCGTCATACTCATATTGGTTCCGGTATCCCCGTCCGGAACCGGGAAAACATTCAGTTCATTGATCCACTCCTTTTTCGCGTCAAGATTTTTGGCGCCTGCCAGAAACATTCTGGCAAGAAGCTCCGCATCAATAGTCTGTATATTCACCTGTTTCTCCTCCTTAATCAATCACTCTTACTCCCTCAACAAAGATATTGATCTTCTCCACTTTCATTCCCGTAAACTCCTCTACCTTATACTTCACAGTAGACATCAGATTATCGGAAACGGTTGAAATACTGACACCATAAGATACGATCACATGAAAATCCAGGATGATTTTATCGTTGTCTTCAATCTGGACAGAAATGCCGTGATGCAGATAATCTCTCTTTAACAGTTTTACCAGCCCGTCCTTCATATTCACAGCAGCCATTCCCACGATACCGAAGCATTCCACAGCCACAGAACCTGCATAAGTAGCCACTACTTCAGAATCAATACTGATCGTTCCTAAAGAATTCTCGATCTGACCTCTCATACTATACCTCCATATTTCTGTTATCTCACTTTGTCTGTCTTTCCGTTACGAACAAAACTCTTTATCATTATAACCAGTTTTATCGTAAAAAGGAATAGCGAATTTACAAAATCCATACTTTCCTGCAATTTTTTTTCAAATAATTGTTGCAATCCTGATTCTCTTCTGATAGAATACTCTTGTTGTGAGTCTACACGATAAAGTATGACTTAGTAAACTTTAAGGAGGTGCAGTCATGGCAAAATGCAGCATTTGTGGAAAAGGCGCTCACTTCGGATGCAATGTGAGCCATTCTCATAGAAGATCAAATAGAATGTGGAAATCTAACATTAAGAAAGTAAAATGTAATGTTAATGGTACTCACAAGTCCTTATATGTTTGTACTTCTTGTCTGAGATCCAATAAAGTAGAGAGAGCTTAGAGCTTACAAAGGCCGGAGACGATTTCTGTCGTTTCCGGCTTCTTTTTTGTTCTGAATCTTTCATTATCTCCGCTCCGGATTCCCTTCTGTCCGCTCACAGTTTACAGATTCACAGCGCCCTCTACCATCTGCACTTACCGCTGAACAGATAATATCCGATCAGCAAAAAGGCAGCCGCCAGCAGAACGCCCACAAAATTATTCGGTATAAAAACCATAAACAGCATTCCCACTGCCATCCAGAACATAATGAATCCCAGCAGCTGCTTAAAATCTCTGTCTGGCATACAAACGCCCCCTTCCGTATATTTTATGCACGGAAAATGATTTGTTGCCTGACGGAAAATATTTGTTATACTCACCACCTGTAGAGGCAGGAGTCTTCCCACATCTGATAAAATCCCGGATAACAGTCATACTGCCTCCGGGACAACATTATTCATCCTCTATATTCAGCTTTTCTTTCAGATCCTTTGCGGCTTCTTCTTTTGCTTCCTCCCGGGCCGCCGCTTTTTCCGGATCCTTTTTCGCCTCAATCTTCTTCATGAACTTATCCACAAAATCAGGAATCATATCCAGAAGCTTTGATATGCTGTCCTGATTCTTTACGCTGACCATACGGGTCACACCGTTCTGGATCACCAGCACCGCACTGGGCGAAATCTTGCCGCCGATTCCGCCTCCGCTGTTCTTCTTTTTCTCTCCAATGAACGCGCCTGCTCCCATGCCGAAGGATACATCCACCAGAGGCACCAGCGTCGTTTCTCCGATCTGAATCGCCTCGCCGACAACAGTTTTGCTGGATACAAATCCATCCATTCCTTTCATCAGAGAATCTACCGTAGTCTGAAAAGTTCCGTTATTTTCTGCCATGTCTGAAAACCTCCTGTTATTTTCTGTTTCTCACAGCTCCTATAAATGATCTGATCTTTTTATTACGAACCAGTCCCAAAATCAGGATCAGCGCGTGAATCAGCTGCATATGCCCTTTTATATAGATACTCCCCTGAATATATGCCTTATCGGCCTCAAAATCCGGAGATATCCGGATATCCGTCTCATAAATCAGCGGAACCATTGCTATGGCTCCTGTAATCTGTCCGGTCGCAGCCGGATCATCCAGCCCGAAAGCAATATGTCCGGACATTTTTCTGGGCCGTATCCGTCCCAGAAACCGTATCAGTCCCGGCCAGGCAACAGAAAACACTTCATATTCCCTGACCAGATTCAGTATCCTCCGGAGTGTTCCCGCAGAACTTAAGACTTTTCCTGCTGTGTCACGAAGCTTTGATGCAGACTCTTTCATCCCCGCATTCCGATCCTCCGATCCGGAAGCTTCCCCGAAACCTGCATGTTCGCCTTCACCAGCTCCGGAAGCCGCATAATCATAATTTGCATTGTCTTCCGTGAAAACAGCCGTCGGAGCTTCCTCCGGTACAGTCTGAATCAGTTCCTGATCCGAACCGTCAATCTTCCCGGACGCCTCCCGGGTCTTCTTTCTCTTTTCATAAGATCTTCGCTGTTTTCTGCGGTTCTTCTCTCTCTTTTTTTCCTGCTTTTTCAGCTTTCTGTTCTGTCTCACGGCCTTTCTCTTTGCTCTCTTTTTCTTTGTCTCCGGATCTGTAAAGTCTCTCCTGAAAAACAGAATCGAAAGCACCGCTTCCATGCGCTCTTTCATGTGAAACCGGAAACGCACCAGCTTCAGCAGCCAGTTGAGCCGGACATCGACCCGCTTTTCGTCTATATCCAGATCCAGTTCATAGGATACCGGAGCAAAAAGCACAACCGCCAGAATACAGATAAACACAAAAAGCAGGATGAGAAATATCTTTCCGATTGCAAGTAAAATAATCATCCGATTCCCGTCCCACCTTTACCTGTATTGTTCCAAATATGAAGCGATTTCATTCACATTTCCCCGGCTTTTATAAACGTTTCCCAGAATCTTTTCCACCAGTGAAAACGCTTCCCGCCGGGTAGCCGCCGCACCCACGATCCGCAGATCTTTTGCCGGATAATATTCCTGCACAAGAAGCATGCTGGGAATGATCTCCAGCAGAGCATGTTCGTTTTCCGGCAGCACAATCAGATACACGCCTGAATGTGCCTGCCGGTTGGTAATCTTATGCTTCAGCCGGCCAAAATTCTTCCGGCATTTTTTCCCGAGAAACAGATGCTCATACCAAATCATAGACGAACCTCAAACTATATCAAAAATACTTCCTGCTCCCCCAGAGATTGCTTCTTTTCAGATCCAGATACTCATTATAGGCTTTTTCCAGGATCTGCTTCTCATTAACAAATTTCAGCAGATGATAAGCCTCGTGATATTTGTAATATCCGGAATCTGTAAAAAACTCTTCTCTCTGAGGTCTGCTGTAATAACTGTTTGCCATCATGAGATACCAGTGTACCTGTTTGGTAACAGTATCTTCCGGTACGCTGAAAGTATACTGGCTTTTTCCAATATACTTGATAATCGCGGCATCTACGCCTGTCTCCTCTTTTACTTCTCTTGCAGCAGTTGCCTTATACTCCTCGCCGGGCTCCACCGTCCCCTTGGGAAGAACCCATCCTTCGTACTTGTTACGGTAATTCTTATACAACAACAAAATCTTTCCACGGAATATAACCACACCACCACAACTGGTTGCCTCAATCATTGCACTCCCTCCTGATGTGGTTCAAAAGTTACTGTTCACTCCGTTCTCAGTAACGTTCAAAACTATGTTTAGTATACGCTTTTCCGGGAAAACATGCAATAACACAAAAAAAGTTTTTCACCTTCCGCACAGTCAGTTGAAATATGTGTCGAAAACCGCCTTTGCCACCGGCACAGCCGACTTGCTTCCAGAATCGCCGTCCTCCACAATTACCGCAATGGCAATGTCATTGTATCCTTCCTTGGAAGCATATCCCACAAACCATCCGTGGCTGTTGCCCTCGCTGTCATACTCTGCAGATCCGGTCTTTCCCGCCGCACTGTAGCTCTGTCCGCTTAAGGCCGTGGCTGTTCCGTCCGCCACAACAGCGCTCATAAATTCCTGCAGAATCGCCGCATCTTCCTCCGACATAATCCGTCCATATTCAGAAGAACGGTACCGCCGCACTGTCCTTCCATTATCATTTTGAATATGATCCACCAGATAAGGCGTCATAACAATACCGTCATTTTCAACCGCAGCAGCTACCAGCGCCATGTGAAGAGGCGAAACAAGTGTATCTCCCTGACCAAATGCTGTCTGCATAATTTTGCCGGTTCCGGCATCGTCCGTCAGCGTAAAACGGCTGACCGTACTGCTGAGAGAACCGGGAAGCTCCTGATTAAACATCATAGATTCCAGAAGCTCCGTAAAACTGCCGATATTCAGTGTCAGTCCCAGATTCGCAAAGGAAGTATTGCAGGAATTGGCAAAGGATTGAATCAGATTCTGCTGTCCATGCACACTGTTGTGATAACAGTGAATCTGATTTCCGTCTACAGTCAGCTCTCCTTCACAGTCAAAGGAATAGCTTGCATAATCCGGATTTTCATGAATGTATTCCAGAGCAGTGAAAATCTTAAACGTAGATCCCGGCGGATACAGACCGGATGTAGCACGGTTTAAAAGCACCGAACTGGAATCGTCACTGACAATGGAATCCCAGTTTTCTGCCAGTGTGTTTGGATCGTAATCCGGCTTGGAAACCATGGCAAGTACCTTTCCGGTATCCGGTTCCAGTACAACCACCGCTCCGTCATTGCTCCCGAGCGCATTATAGGCGGCCTCCTGCACTTCATAATTCAGCGTAGTAACAACGCTGTCACCCTGGCTCTTCTGATCTGTCAGATCATTAATGAGCTGCGTCAGGAAAAAAGAGTGGCTCCGGAGAAGGCTGAAATTATAATCAGATTCCAGGCCTCCCTTTCCATTATTCACATAACCCACCGCATGAGCAAACATTCTGCCGCAGGGATAATTTCTGGTCTGAGATCCATCCTCATTCACCGTACTTGTAGCCAGCACCACGCCGTCACTGGACAGAATATCTCCCCGTATCACCCGCTCCTCATAAAGATCCAGCCTTGGATTGCGGGAATTGCTGATTACTGACTCACTTCTGAAAATCTGAAAAACTGCCAGATAAACAATCATTCCCAGAAACAGAGCCAGAAACAGATAGGTAATGATCAGGAACTCCAGATTTCTACCAGATTTCCTCGACGTCTTCCCTGCTGCTTCTCTTCCGGTCTGACGTCTTTCGTTCTGCCTCCCTCCGGTCCGTCTGCCTTCCGCCCGACGTCCGGACGCCCCGCTGCGGCTCCTTTTCTCCTGCCGGACGCTTCTGCGCTCCGGTTCGTCCAGATCGATAATCTCGATCCCGTCCCTGGTTCTGTTTTTTCTTTCTTTTCCCGAATTCATTTTGCTCACCGAACTCTCCTTCGTCCTGTCTCAGAATATACAGACCCTGAATAATGGCAAATATCACTATGGTACATAAAATGGAGCTTCCGCCATAACTGACCAGAGGAAGAGTCACTCCTGTGGAAGGTATAAATTTTATGACGCCTCCGATGTTCAGAAACACCTGTGTGCCATACACACAGCCCAGCCCCAGGGCGATCAGCTTGTAAAACATATCTCTGATCTGCATGGCAATATTCAAAAA
>CAMLYL010000046.1 GCA_946491665.1 uncultured Lachnospiraceae bacterium
AAAACGATAGCCACAAGATGTTGATTGTATCAATTTGGATACGCAATATGGTGGGGAATTGCAGCATGGCCCATGGATACTTTTGTGGAAAATAATGATTTTACAGGAAAGACAGTGATTCCTTTCTGTACATCATCTTCATCGGGACTGGGAGACAGCGGTACACTGCTTGCGGAGCTGGCTGGAACTGGCGACTGGCAGGACGGTGAGAGATTCCGTTCCGGCGCGTCAGAGTCTGATGTACAGGACTGGGTGGAAAGTCTGGGACTGGCACAGTAGATCAGAATAGTTTTCTCCTGCGGCAAGGCAGGTATGGAGTTCATATATCAGGATTGGAAAGCAGATGAAACATACGTTATATCCGGCGGTCCGGCAGGTACTGGATCAGATCAATCATGTGATTTTTGGAAAAAATGAACAGATTAAGGAGATTATGACGGCATTTCTGGCCAATGGTCATGTGCTTCTGGAGGATATACCGGGCGTAGGAAAAACAACTCTGGCTCTGGCTTTTTCGAAGGCAATGTCACTGGATTATAAGAGGATTCAGTTTACACCAGATGTCCTCCCTTCGGATCTGACCGGATTTTCGGTCTACCGGAGGGAGGAAGAGCGGTTTGTGTATCAGCCGGGAAGTGTATTCTGCAACCTGCTTCTGGCAGATGAGATCAACCGGACATCGCCGAAAACCCAGTCGGCGCTTCTGGAAGTTATGGAGGAGCGAAAGGTGACCGTGGACGGAGTGACCAGGGAGCTGGATGCTCCTTTTCTGGTAATTGCCACTCAGAACCCCGCGGGCGCTGCAGGAACCCAGCCTCTTCCGGAGGCTCAGACGGATCGTTTTATGATCAGTATGAGCCTCGGATATCCGGATTATGCCAGCGAGCTTGCCATGGCAAAAGGAATCTGCCCGGAGGAAACATACAGCGGAATCCGCCCGGCGCTGACAGGGGAAGCTCTGTTGGAGATACAGCGGGATATTCATCAGATTTATATAAAGGATGTTATATATGAGTATCTGCTGAAGCTGGTCCGGGCTACCCGCAGTCATCCGGATCTGGAAAGAGGAGCAAGTCCCAGAGCAACGATTGCGCTGGTAAAAATGGCAAAAGCCTGTGCATGGATGAACGGCAGAGATTATGTAATTCCGCGGGACGTCCTGGAACAGTTTGCGTATGTGGCGCCGCATCGGATCCTGTTGTCCGGAACGGCAAAAATGGAAAAAAAGTCAAAGAGACAGATTCTGGAGAATATTATGGATGAAGTTCAGATACCGCCTGTGGGGGAGGAACGCAGATGAAAAAGTTTGCATTTCTCGCCCTTCTTTTGTTGCTGTATTATATTGCGGGGATGTATGACAGCCCGGCGCTGATGATGCTGTTTCTGACGCAGCTGCTCCTTATGGCTGTTATGTTTTGTCTCAGGAGCTATCTGAAAAAGAACCTGACAGTATCCTTTGCGGAGCATATACTGTGGGCGGAAAAGAACCGGCCGGTGTACTGGAGGCTCAGGATTGAAAACCGGGGACGGCTCCCCGTGAGCAAATTTGTGGTAAGTGTGAAAACAGAGCGCAGAGGAGCAAAAAAAATTTTAAAAAGGAAGACCGGAGGATCAGGGGATACTGGTATCCACAGCCTCGCAGTGGAGGATACTGTCATTACCGGTACCTGCGGCATTTATACTTTCCGGATAAATAGTCTGAAGGTTTTTGATTATCTGTCTCTGTTTTCCGGAAAGAAAAAAATAAAAGATGAGATGACGGTGATTGTATTTCCCCGGAAATATGAGATGAACATAGATCCGGGAATTTTTTCACAGGATGGGGATGATGAAGATCGGCGGAGTTTATCCCTGCAGGGAAACAATTACGGTGAAATCCGGCAGATCCGGGAATATCGTCCGGGCGATCCGGTGCGGAATATTCACTGGAATCAGACGGCGCGTACCGGGCAGCTGTGGGTAAAAGAATATGAAGAAGAGAGCAGCGGGCGGGTACGGCTTTTGCTGGATTTGAGCGGAGCGGGAGAAGAATTCTGCTTTGAAGAAGACTGCTTTTTTACGCTGGTGTATTCGCTGCTGTTCACATTGATCCGAAACAATTTTCAGGTCTTTGTATCCTGGAGAATTCCGGGAGAGACAGAACTTCCGGAGACGGAGGCAGGGGATGAACTCCGGTGCAGAGAAATTCTGGTCTGGCTGTATCAGATCATGGAATCTTGGCCGAAGAAAAAACAGACGGTCTGTGAGAAGCCGGATCAGAATGATTTTCTCCGGACGGAAGGGGGAAGGGCGGAGGAAACTATGAGGATCACCGCAGATCTTTCCTGGTTCTCGGGAGACCGGCTGATTTACCGGTTTTCCGGGGATAAGCTGGAGGCGGAGCTGACGGAAAAGTACTTTACAGGAGACAGTATATGAGAGAGGCGGGAAGAAAAAAGGCAGAAAAAAAATCAGGCGGAGACATACGCCTGACGCCGGAACCGGTTTTTCTGCTGGCTGGAATCTGGGGAATTCTTTTGTCGGTTCGTTCCATAGAGCAGATTTCTTTTTCGGGTATCGCCGCGTTTGGCTGTACACTGCTGACTGCCGCAGGGTTGTATATTCTGTTTCTCTTTCGGAAAAAGTGGATTCTGGCAGGCTGTGCCGCTGCCCTTGCGGGCATTTGCGTGTGTCTGGCTGTCAGGAACAGAATCCGTTTTCTTTCCCAGATTTATGCCATTGCGGATGGCCTGACAGGAGGGACACAGCAGGATACGATTTCTGTGGATTTTGCGGTGCTGATCTGTGCTGAGACACTTACTGTGATCTTTTTTGTGATGGAGATGCTGTGGAAACGGCACTGGATTCTTTATCTGCTCATGACTGTTTTGATGGCGGGAATTCCGGTTTTCGGGATTCCTGTGGGTATGGCGTCGGCAGTTCTCTGCCTTGTATTCCAGATTCTGTTCTGGGCGATTCACGTTCTGGATGGAAGGCGCTTTCGAAAAACGGGGGTGAAAAGACAGCAGGCGCTGACCGTCAGAGTCAGTGGATATCTCTGCGGTCTTCTGGCCGTGCTGATCGTGATTTCCTGTGTGATTATCTCTCTGTGGGGGGAGCAGCTGTCCGGTATTGTCTACAGCGGGGAAGGATTTGTTTCCCGCAGTCTGCAGCAGATCAGCGGCAGCGAACCGGATCTGGCTGCAGACGGGTATGTAAGCAGAGGAAACAATTACAGAACAGGTGAAACCGGATTTCGGGTCAGGCTGAGCAGGCAGCCCTCCGAAACCCTGTATCTGAAGGGATTTACAGGCGGCGCATATGAAGAGGGAGAGTGGAGTCCGGCAGACGATAATGCCGTAATTCACCAGGCGGCGCAGATTCTGGGATGGGAGGAATGGGAAACCTGGGTCGGCAATATAAACTCCTATTTGTATTTTGTGATGAACGGAGTGCGGGAAGCGGAGGCCCCTGAGGCCCGGAGTCTTTCTCTGGAATATGTCACGGATGCGGACCGGACAAGATATCTGCCCTATTATAACGGGAGATTTCAGGAGGATGCATCTGAAAATGGCGGATATACTGTAGAATACTATGAGCAGAATGAGGTTCGGATTGACTGGGAGGCCGTACCGGAGGAGCTGGAAACCGGAGCGGGATGGTACCGGGCAGTTCAGGAGGCGTATATGCAGGCAATTCCCGAAGCTTATACGCAGGTGCCGGAGGAACAGCTTCCGCGTCTGACGCAGATGTGCCGGAATCATCCGGCAGCTTCGCTGAATGAAGCTACTGCTTATATTATTGAGGTTCTTCAGTCTCAGACTTCTTATACGCTGACGCCGGGGCGGGCGCCGCTGAATGAGGATATTGTGGAATATTTTCTGTTTGACAGTCATGAGGGATACTGTGTACATTTTGCTTCCGCAGCTACTCTCATGTACCGGATGTTTGGATTTCCGGCCCGATATGCTTCAGGATACGCTCTGCAGCCAGCCGATTTTGTGCAGCAGCAGGATGGGAGCTGGGCGGCGGAGGTGACAGATGAATCTGCTCATGCGTGGACGGAGATTTTTCTTGAAGATTACGGGTGGACGCCTGTGGAAGTGACACCGGCATCCGACGGGAGCTGGCAGACATCCTATCCGGGACTGGATGTGGAAGCTCTGAAAAGGGTGAGCGCCGCGCAGAACCCGCAGACGGTTTCGGATGAAAGACCGGATGCGGCTGACGCATCCGAAGCGGATCGGACAGAAAGCCCGGAAACTGATAACCGGGAAAGGGTTTCCGCGTCAGATGAGCACAGAAACTTCAATATGATTTACGTTATAATTCCTGCAGCCGGGATTTTTGTCATTCTGCTGCTGGGGCCGGGCAGAAGAAACTGTGTCCGGCGGAAAACAGAAAAAATGAATTGTCGGGAGGTGTTCGGCAGATTACTGCGTCTGCTTCACAGGTCAGGTCTGATGAGCGGATATACCGGGACAGAAAAGGAATTTGCGCAAAAGCTGGCAGCGGAGATCCCCTGTCTGGAACAGTGGGAGACAGAGCGCCTTGTGGAAATTGCGGAAGCCGCCGCATACGGACCGCAGGAGCCTGATCAGGAAGAAGACGAATTTGTGCGCAGGATATATTTCCGGGCAGAATCCTGGATCCGGAAAAACCGCAGAGGAAAATAAACATACAGCAGCTGCTATTTTCTTGTATTTCTCCGATAAGAATGGTATTCTGTTTCAAAATGAAGAAAATGATAACCGATCATAAATAGTCTGAAATAAAAACGGATCAAGGAGGAAGTATCAGATGAGTATGAAAGACAAGCTGCACACCGGAGAATTGTATTTGCCCAATGACGACAGTATCGCCGTTGAACAGACGGGTTATCTGGATCGCCTGTATGATTTTAACATGACCCGGCCCACAGAAATGGACAGGAGGAATGCTCTGCTGAAAGAAATGTTTGCGGAAATCGGTGAAAACTGTTATATTGAGCCGCCGCTTCATACGAATATGGGCGGGCATCACGTACATTTTGGCAAAAATATTTACGCAAACTTTAATCTGACCCTGGTGGATGATACGCATATCTATGTGGGTGACTACACCATGTTCGGCCCCGGCGTTGTGGTCGCGACCGCGGGGCATCCCCTTTTGCCCGAACTGCGTCAGGAGGGATATCAGTACAATGCGCCGGTTCACATTGGAAAAAACTGCTGGATCGGAGCGGGAGCGCTGATTATGCCGGGGATTACCATCGGCGACAATGTGGTCATCGGAGCAGGCAGCGTTGTTACCAGGGATATTCCCTCCAATATGCTGGCGGTGGGAAATCCATGCCGGGTGCTTCGTGAGATCGGCGAGCATGACCGGGAATATTATTTTAAGGACAGAAAGATTGATTATGCTCAGCTGGAAGCAGACAAAGCCGAAGCTGATTTGCATAAAGAGTAAATCTGTGCCGCGGAAAATCCGGTGAACAGAATTTTGCTGTAAAACTGTGAAAAAATGTCACTTTTCAGCTGGAAAAATGATAAAAAATATCCGCTGATTTCTGAGGCGGGAAGCCGAATGCGACGTTTTTGGGGATAATACAGCTGTTTTAAATGAAGTTCTCTCTGGAAATAAAATTTTGGGATGAAACATGATAAAATATTATGTGAGAAGGAATCCTTTACAGAGAGGACAAGCGTTATGAGCAGCAGTTATGATCAGACAACGGACAATCTTTTCGTGCAGTTGGCAGAGCAGATCCCACGGGACTGTGCAGCCCGGATTCTGCAGGGACAGTTTTTGGATGCGGAAGAACTTGCGGCGAAGCGGGAATATGATTTTTCCGCCTGTTTTGCGGTGGGAATCTGTATAGGAATCCGTCCTGATCTCACAGAAAAGATGGTTCGGCATGAATATCAGAAATATATTTTGCTGCGCTCTCTGATTGAACATGAGATATCTTCCTGGTTTCAGCAGAAAAAGAACGGATTTCTGGCAGAAAGTAATTTGGAATGGATGCTTGCGGTGGGGATTTTTCCGGTGGAGTACAGAACAGACTTTGAGGACCGGTATATCTGCCCGCTGATAAAGTCCATAGAGAAAAAATATAAGACGGAGCTCTGCGTGGGAATCGGCATGCCCGCAGTGAACCGGGAGCAGATAAAAAATGCCTGTGAGACGGCAAAGGAAGCGTTTAATCTGTATTTTTTTCAGGAAAAAAAGGTTCTGAGAATGGAACGATGCAGGCGAAATGTATCGCTGAGCCTGGATGATTATTATGTCTGCGCAGCAGAATCTGTCAGGGCGATTCTTATGAAGGCGCCGGATGTACTGGCGCGGATTGACAGAGTGGTGGAGATTATCGGGAAACTCCATTACGGCAACCGCATGGCGGTGCGTATGCATCTCATGAATTATACGGGAGAACTGAGCAATAAGCTGCGCCGTTACCGTCTGACGCAGCAGGATTTTTTTGAAATGCAGAATGAGCTGCAGGAAAGAGTGCTGAATGCGGCTGCGATGCGGGAAATCCGGCGGAGCATTCATGATTATTACCGCAGAGTGCTGGGAGAAATTTATCAGAAGAACCGTCCCAGCAGCAAGGCTATTGTGGAGCGGGTGGAAAACTATATTCAGGATCATTATATGGAAGAGCTCTCCATCAAAGAGCTGTCGGAGATTGCCTGTGTCAGCTCCAGTTATTTCAGCCACATGTTTAAAAACGAGACCGGAATCAATTATAAAGCATATCTGACCGATATTCGTCTGAAGAGGGCGGAGGAGCTTTTGCTGGAATCGGATTACCGCCTTTACGAGATCTGCGAAAAGGTCGGATATCACAGCGTCCGCACGTTTGTGGATGCTTTTAAACAGAAGTATTCGATGAGTCCCCTGAAATATAAGAAAGCCATTGCCGCCGGCAAAAGTGTGAAATAAATATACTGGACATTGCGGAGCTGAAAAAATATAATATGATACAGGAAAGGGCAAAACGCGGATGAATGCGTATCGGATCTGATAACGCGGAAATCCGGCGTCAAGTATCAAAGATAAATTTTCAGGAGGAGTACTATGCTGTCAGGGGAAAGAAAAGATGTCATCAGGAGAGAAAAAGAAGAGACTCCGCATATCTGGCCGGAGAATTATTACAGTGAGACAGATCCGGCGAAACGAAAAGCATTTCTGGAGGAGGCTCTGAAGGAAACGGGCGGAGAGGAGACGGAACAGAGGAAAAAGCTGTTTGAACTGCGGTATTCGCAGGATAAAAAGGGCGTTTATGCTGATAATTTTCTGCGGGTCTGGATGGAACTGAAAATGCTGACAGCGAATCTGGGCAGTCCTTTGGGAGCAAAAAAGAATAAAAAGCGGGCTCTGGCAGCTCTTCATGAACTCTGTCTGGATCGCTCAGAGGAATTTTCAGGAGAGATTTTATATCAGGAGATGTGTCATCTGACGGCACGTTATATTCTGGCGTGTGCAGATGATACAAACTACGGTTCTTTTATCTGGGGATTCGGAAAGATCAGTGATGAAAAGCTGAGGAAAAAGATCCGGCTGGATCTGGAGCAGATAGGAGAGGGCATTCCCTTTGCGCTGGGACTGGAGGAAGAGTTCCGGATCCTGAATAAAGCGGTGCTTACTGTAAAAGAGCAATATCTGTAAGCGCGTTACTGTGAATAATGACGAAAAGTATGTAATGCTTATATTTGTGTTGACTTATGAAAAAAAGCGAGTACTCTATATTTAGAGTAAAAGATCGGACTCTGTTTTCCAGTGGAAGCAGAGTCCGATTGTGTGGGAGGAAAAACAGAACATGAAATATAAGTGTGTGAATCATCTGGACAAATTCTGGTTTCGGGACGCGCAGATGGAGAAATGTGAATATCGGGACGGCCATATGACCTGGCTGCTGACCGGCGCTGCTGCCAGATATAATAATCCGTCCAACGAAACGCTGACGGACCGCTACATGGACATGGCGCAGGTTCGTTTCAGGAACGCTGTAATTACAAGATTTTTTCTGGAGGGCTCCAGATATTATGATGCCAATGATGTTTTGCAGCAGGAAGTGCCGGATCAGGAGATTACGCCGGCGGATTATGAGAAGATTTTCCGGCTTTTCCCGGGCAGCGTGGTATTCTGGGTGAAGGAAAAGGGGCCCTCGGCAGGAGGTGTCTGCTGCTGCGAGGCCGGGATTGATGTGACAGATGAGGAGTCCGGAGAGACGTCAACTTACTGGATGGAGATTGAATACGAAAAAGCGGTTATTGAGTGGGAACATTTCCTGAACAAGGCAATGCTGGAGTAATATGAGAAAGACAAAAATAGACAAGAGCCAACTGATTTTTTCAAATCATGATCTGAAGGTGCTGCTGATTCCCCTGATGATTGAACAGCTTCTCAATGCGCTGATGGGTACTGTAGACACTGTGATGGTCAGCAATGTGGGAAGCGCGGCCATTTCAGCGGTATCCCTGGTAGATTCCATCAATAATCTGATGCTGCAGGTGTTTGCTGCGCTGGCGGCAGGAGGAACCATTGTCTGCTCCCAGTATCTCGGGAAAAAGGAACCGAAGGAATGCAACCGGGCGGCCCGGCAGGTGTTTCTGACAATGCTGGTTATATCTGTGCTGATTATGGTGTTCTGCCTGATTTTCCGGTATCCGCTGCTGAAGGTGATTTTCGGACAGGTGGAACAGGATGTTATGGATGCGGCGCAGACTTACTTTTTTGTGACGGCGCTGTCCTATCCCTTTATTGCACTGTTTAACGCGAATGCTTCCTTTTTTCAGGCAGAGGGAAATACCCGCCTGCCTATGACTGTTTCTGTGATATGTAATTTTGTGAATATTGCGGGAAATTCCGTTATGATTTTCGGGCTGGGCTGGGGCGTATTCGGCGCAGCGTTTTCCACACTGATTTCCCGTATTCTTATGGCTGTCGTCATGATATGTTTTCAGAGACGTGACAGACAGGTAATTGTCATACGGAATTACGGGAAGATCCGTCCGGACTTTGCATTGATCCGGGTAATTCTGGGAGTGGGAATTCCTTCCGGTATAGAAAACGGCATGTTCCAGTTTGGAAAGCTGGCGATTCAGTCTACCGTTTCCACTCTGGGGACGACGGCTATCGCCGCCCAGGCTATGACAATCATTCTTGAAAATATGAATGGTATTGCCGCTATGGGAGTAGGAATCGGTCTGATGACGATTGTAGGACAGTGCATCGGGGCCGGTAAAAAGGAACAGGCCATATACTATATAAAAAAGCTTTGCTGGATCAGTGAGATCGTGGTTATCTGCTGCTGCCTGCTGCTTTTTGCGCTGACAAGACCCATCACGATCATTGCCGGGATGGATCCGGCCAGCGCGGATATGTGCTTTTATATGATGGGCTGGATCACGCTGATAAAACCGATTGTCTGGGTCATGGCTTTCATCCCCGCCTATGGTCTCCGGGCAGCCGGAGATGTAAAGTTTTCCATGACAGTATCCACGCTGTCCATGTGGATTTTCCGTGTGGCGCTGTGCATATATTTATGCCGGGTACAGGGATTCGGTCCCATTGCTGTCTGGATCGGAATGTTTGTAGACTGGACGGTGCGCGGTATTTTGTTCGGCATTCGGTTTAAGAGCGGGAAATGGCTGCGTCATCATCTGGTTTGATGCACATTTTTCTCTTCTGCTTCTGAGAGGTGGCCGTTTATTTTCCTTTTTCGGGAAGGGCGGCCGCTTTCTTCCGGCTGTGTACTGTTCAGTGCCTGTCCATCGTCCTGCTTTACCATGGGCGGCGGATAGGGGTACAGGTTTTGATAAGATTCCTTTTCGGCGTCACTGGTGATGCCGGAGGGAATCAGGCCGGTCTGGTCTGACGACGAGGCCGAGTGCATCAGATAGTCATAAGTTTCATTATTTTTTCTGGACATAAAAAACTCCTTTCGCAGATCTGATTTTCTGTCATAGTATCTGCGAAAGGAATTTTTTTATTCCCAGATTACGTGTTCCAGAATGAATTCCATTGCTTTTTCCATCTGGAGCCGGTCGGCGATGGCGTCTATTTCTTCATCGCCCAGCATATCGGCAAAAGCTTCCGGGGCTTCGCCCTCTTCCGCAGCCATTACCGCGATTTCTCCGGCCAGCTCTTCATCGGAAGCCGCCAGATGTTCCCGGTTGGCAATCGCGTGAAGGACAGACTGCTGCCGGATAATCTGTTCTGCTTCCGCCTCTTTTTCCGCCCGGATCTGTTTTTTGTTCTTGCCGGTTCGTCTGCAGTATTTTTCAAAAGTCATGCCGCTGTCTTCCAGATCCCAGAGGAAGTCTTCATAAAGCTCTTCTGAAAGTTCCTGTTTTAAGCCGGCATCTACAGGAATATCGGAATTTGCGATAATCTGTTCCAGCAGTTCTTTCGTCAGCCGCTGGTAAGCGGATGTTTCATGGCGTTCTGCCAGATCCTCACGGATGGCGCTGCGCCAGTCTTCCAGCGTATCATATTCGGAAAAATCCCGGGCAAAATCGTCATTCAGTTCCTGATACTCCGGTTTCTGCAGGGCTTTCAGATAAATCTGATAGACTACATTTTTGCCGCAAAAGGCAGGGATGCGGTAATCTTCCGGAAAGGTCACGCAGATTTCAAACCGGTCGCCGATCTGATGTCCCGCAATGGCGTCTTCAAAGCCTTTTACAAAGGTGTGGGAGCCCAGAAGAAGCGGATAATTCCGGCCTTTCCCTCCGGGAACAGGGGCTCCGCCGCAGGAGGCTTCGAAGTCCAGAACGGCCTGATCACCCATCTCTGCGGGACGGTCATCTATCGTGTAAACAATTGAATTTTCCCGCTGTTTATTCTTTAAAACTTTGTCAACTTCCTGTTCTTTTACAGTTATATCCGGCCGTGCGGCGCGGAGTCCTTTATAAGTTCCGAGTTTCATAGAACTGCTCCTGTCTTACGGTAATCGTTTTCCGGGTATCCGGGCATATGTTTGCGCTGTGTTTATGCTGCGTATTGCCCGCATTTACCTGGTTTCCCCATTATATCACAGAGAGGGAAAATTGTCTCTGGTTTTTGGGTGGGCGGACAGATTGTACTGGATGAGTTCATGAACAGTCAAAGGAAGCGCTCAATAACAGAGCTTACCCTGTAAAAAGGCAGTCGTTATTGAGCGCTTACAGATAAAATGGTATGGAATCTTATTGCTGGCTGTCAGCGGGAAGGCCCGCCTCCAGACGGTATTTGCTGTCCAGTTCTCTGATGTGTTTCGGATTTACCAGGCAGATCAGTATCAGCGCGATAACGCCGAAGATTCCGATGATGCCGAGAGTAATGTGAAAACCGAAGCGCAGACCGAGCATGGTGATTGCCATCGGACCGAATGCCTGAATGACATTTACAATGGGATTTATAACGCCATATACGGAAGGAAAGTCCTCCCGTCTCCAGTACTGCGCTGAAATGGAAACAGCAAAGTTACTGGCTGCTCCTTCAAAGATACACAGCAGATAAAAACCGATAAGCAGAGTGGGAACGGAGGCGAAGACGCCGATTGCTCCGGTCAGCACTGCAAATACACAGGAGATGACGACCGCTTTTTTCGTGCCGAACCGCGTGTCCAGAAGGCCGATGATATAACTTCCCGCGCATGCCACCACAGTAACCATAAAAGTAGCGATGGTTCCGTATTTTGCGTAAAAATCAGGGTACGTATTCAGAATGCCGATAATCTGTGTCATGGCGCCCACTGAAGTGGCAAGCAGAATTCCCATGGGTATGGACATGAACCAGAAATCCCGGCATTTGAAAATGTTTCTGACTGTCCAGACGGAGTTCTTTTTTGCTTCGATTTCCTGTTCCATGAGAGCTTTTGCAGTTTCAGGATCCATATTTTTATCATTATCCCGATATGCGCCGCACTGCTCCGGGTAATCCTTAATAAAAATCAGAGCTATCACGATGCCGGCGATACCCACAAGCAGGAAGGGAAAATATGCCGCCAGCGGTCCTCTGGAAAAGTAGCTGCCCGCAAATACGGAGAGCAGAGCGCCGCCTGTGATGGGGAATGCCAGTGTGGCGATACCCATTACAGTGCCTTTCCTTCTGGGGAACCACTGGCCGATCAGCACACCCACAAGCAGGGTCGATCCCACATGTGAAAAGAAAATAGACAGAGCAAACAGAAGCAGCCACAGAGCCTCACTTACAAATACAGTGGCGATTCCAAAGCCAAAGATAATGCTTAAGGACATGAAAACCACCGATATCATTTTAATGTTTCTGGCGTTTGCGATTTTTCTGGCAAACAGGAGCTGGAATAAGACGTCGATAAGACAGACGACTGTGTAAATCTGCGATACCCGGGCTGCGTTCCAGCCGTAAAACATCTCATTTCCAGATGCCTGAATATTCTGTGCAAAGCTGTTAAATACAGTAAACAGGTAGAAGGCGATTGCCTGATATAAAATCAGCATTGATCCTCTCATTCCAAACCCCACATTTTTTCTGTTCATAACTGGTTCCTCCTTTGTTTTTAATATTTTCCGCAGTCGGAGACTGTCTGCCTCCAGGCAATCAGATTTTCTCGTTTACAGTTGTCAAGAGAAATGGAGTTGGACATGATATACCCGCCGCCGGGAGCGCAGATGTCCAAAAGCCGCTTCGTCTCTTCGGTGACTGCTTCGGGTGTGCCGTGCATCAGAAGTCCTGTGTCCAGATTTCCTGCGATACAGGCAGTATCGCCCAGGATTTCTTTCGCCTTTTTCATATCCTGCTTCTCAAAAAAGTAAACGACCTGTCCTTTTGGAACATCTTTCAATGTTTCAAGACGGGTATAGTAATTTCCCTCACAGAAAATCATAGGTGTGATATCTTCTTTCAGGAGACTGTCAATCAGCCGTCTTAAAGGCGGCCAGTAATACCTGTTGTAATCATCCGGCGACATAAATTCATCTACACCTGTATGAAGCGGTATAAAAGCATATTGGGCATGCATCATTTTAGCTGCCGCCACATCTTTCGGAATGACAGCATCGGCCATCCGGTTTACCGCTTCCGAAAGCAGATCCGGATCTGTTTTCAGATCCATGACAGTGTTGATCAGACCTCTGATATTATCCGCAAAGGAATCAAAGGGATTCTGCATGACGGCATTTCCCCAGACGGGGTACCCCTTTTCCAGGCAATATGATTCTACCTGCATCATGCCCTTTGTAAATTCAGAGGTAATCCGTCCTGCTTCCAGAAGCTTTTCCAGCGATTCGCGCAGAAGCGGATTTCCAAGTCCCGCAAATCCCATAACGGTACTGCCGCAGAGACTGTAAAAGTCCAGGTATTTCAGACCTTTCAGTGCAGAAAATTTCTGTGTCAGTACCTTTCCGGCCAGAAAAGCGGATGGATCTTTGAGAAATTCTTCATAGTCTTCGTCATCCAGATATGTAGCGTCGTTGATCTGATAGGTGAAATTGTCGCCGAATTCCGGCTTTTTTCCCGGCCAGGACATATTGACTGCGCCAAGTGTTTCCATTGTCCGCAGGGGAAAGAAATCCGGAGTGTACAGAAGATCCGGATCGCATTCTCTGAGAAGAGCGTCCAGTGCGGGGATCAGATTGGCATTGTCCTGCATGGCAGATTTAATGGTAACGCCATATTCCAGACAATATACATTTCCAAGAGTCGGTACAAAAGGAACCCGATCCGGTGTTTCCAGGCGGACTGCTTTGCGGACTCTTTCGTTTCGGGTTTCCAGATTTTTATTTCCGATCATAAAAAACCTCCCTGCTGTCTTATATTTTTATAATATAAGCATAGCAGGGAGGTTAATTTCTGTAAAAAAAGTAGTTTTTATCAGTTCATAAGCAGAATCTTATGGATCCTGACGCAGATAATTTACGAATAATGCCACTGCGGGATTGGGATTTTCCTTTTTCCAGCTCAGCACAAAGCGGTTTTCTCCTATTTTCAGATTTTCCAGGATTTTGATATTGGGATTGCAGCAGGCGATGCTGTTCTGGTTGCATATGCCGATGCCGACTCCCATTTCAACCAGAAGATATTCCTCGTCCAGAGAAACCGCTTCCCGCAGATTGGGGATGAAACCGGCTCTTTTGCAGTCTTCCCGGATCATGCGGCTGACTTCTTCGCTTTCTATACTCTGAACAGATATGATTGTCTCATTTTTTAGCTGGCTCAGGTCTGTGATTTTTTCATTGGACAGCGGATGATACCGGGATATAATGGCGATACCGACGTTTTTCCCGGTCACCTCGCACAGATAGTCCTGCCGGTCCTGAATATCGAAGGAGGTGGTGTAAATCATATCCAGACGTTTTTCATCCAGTTTTTCTTTCAGCTTTCCAAATGAATAGCTGCTGATATCGAAAGCAATGTTGGGATGTTCCCTGCGGAAATTAAAATATTTTTCCAGAAGTTCTTTTTCCAGGCACTGTCCCTGAAGTACTCCCAGGCGTATGATTCCGGAGTTCCCTTCATTGGCCAGACGGGCTCTGGTAAGTATATCTTCATACAGCCGTTCATAGTCGGGAAGTTCATCCAGCAGAACGACTGCCGCAGGCGTCAGGTACACCTTCTTTTTGCTGCGGACAAAGAGCTGCATATTCAGCTCCTTTTCCAGAGCGGAAATCTGCTGGCTGAGAGCAGGCTGGGAAATATAAAGCTGTGCCGCCGCCTCTGTAAAGTTCAGGCATCTGGCGGCTGTGAGAAAATATTTAATCTGCAGGGAATTCATGGAATACTCCTCTAATATTTACCGTATTTCATAGTTGCTTCGTACCAGGCAATCAGATTTTCCCGTTTGCACTGGTCGATGGACATGGAGTTGGACATAAGATATCCGCCGCCGGGAGCGCAGAGATCCAGAAGACGTTTTGTCTCTTCCTCAATGGCCTCTTTTGTTCCGTGCATCAGCAGTCCGGTGTCAAAATTGCCGGCAATGCAGGCGGTGCCGCCCAGGATTTCTTTTGCCTTTTTCATATCCTGCTTTTCAAAGAAATATACGACCTTTCCCTTCTGGATTTCTTTCAGAACTTCCAGGCGGGTATAGTAGGATCCCTCGCACATGACCATGGGGGTGATACCATTTTGAATCAGTTCATCCAGCAGCCGTTTCAGAGGCGGCCAGTAATAATCATGATAGTCGTCCGGCGACATAAATTCATCAATACCTGCATGGAGCGGGATAAAAGCATATTTTGCGTGCATCATTTTTCCCTGAGCGACGGCCGCGGGGATGTTGACGTCCGCGAGACGGTTTACAGCCTCCTGCAGCAGATCCGGATCTGTTTTCAGATCCATAACAGTGTTTACCAGACCGCGGATATTGTCGGCAAATTCGTCAAAGGGGTTCATTACAACGAAATCGCCCCAGATGGGATAGCCGTTCTGGATGGCGTGCATGCTCAGATCCATCATACCCTGCAGATATTCAGAGGTAATATCCGCAGCGTCCATCATACTTTGCAGCGCTGCTTTGACCGGAGGCATGGACAGTCCGCCGAAGCCCAGCACTGTGGTTCCGCAAAGGGCATTGGGATTCAGCATGGCCAGTCCGGAAAGCGCTCCGTATTTTTTCGCAAGTACCTTATTGAAAAGGAACCGGCTGGGATCCTGCAGAAACTCTTCGTATTCATCATCTTCCAGATAAGTATTGTCAAAAACCTGATATACCGCGTTGTCTCCGAATTCCGGTTTAGAGCCCGGCCATCCCATACATTTGGAATCCAGCCGCTCCATGGTTTTCATAGGGAAAAAGGTAGGGACGAACAAAGCGTCCGGGTCAATTTCCCGGCAGACCTGGTCCATAGCCGGAATCACGCTGCGGATATCGGTCATGGCGTCTTTGATGGTTACGCCGTATTCCAGGCAGTAGACATTTCCCAGACTGGGGACAAAGGGAACCCTGTCCGGTATCCGGCAGTTTACGGCAGCCTGTACCCGCATATCCCGGACTGCAATCGGCGGAAGCTGATTTGTCATGTTGTTGCTCATAATATGATCCTCCTGCACATTCTGTATTGTCAGAAAAATTCTCCCTGAAACAGAGAGAAGCGTTTCTTCCTGTCATACAGAAAGTGTAGCAGGTGTGTCCGGGTTTGTGAAATTTTCTTTTTCTATCAGAAGATACGCCGGGCGTATATCAGAGATTCGTCCTCAAAATGTTGGCATTAGTTGGCGAATACGTCAATGAACTCTTTTTCCTTCAGCATATTCGTATATAATGCTACTGCCGGATTCAGGTTTCCGCGTTTCCAGGCGCATACGACGGAGAGCGGCGCTGCATCCCGGGAAAGAGGGAAAAAAGCATATCGGTCGTCATAAGCTTCCCGCCAGCTGTTATCCAGGAGAGCCAGTCCTTTCCCGGAACGTATATTTAAAAGAATAGATTCCTGATTGGGGACATAGAGAATATTTCCACATTGAATTCCGATTTTTTCCAGAATCTTCTGCAGTTCCTCTGTACGGCCCGGGGAGTCTGAAGCTGCGGGCAGAATGAATGTTTCTCCGCAGAAATCCTCCGGTTTCAGATCTGGCTTTCCGGCAAGCGGATGTTCCGCGGGCATCAGAATCCCCGCCTGTACCGGATAATATTCGTCATATACAATATCCTTCAGGTACTTGATTTCAAAGCTTAAGGTGAAAATCAGATCCAGCTGCCGCGAATCCAGTTTGTCCCGCAGTTCGCCGAAGGAGCGCCGTTCAACGGAAATCTTCACGTTGGGACAGGATTTGTTAAAGTAAGCCGCCGTAGGAGAAACGAAAATATCCAGATCCATTCCCTCCAGACAGCCGATCTTCAGTTCCATGTCCGCATTGTGCTCCATATTCTGAACTTCCTGAATACCTGCCTGAATGGTATTCAGCGCTTCCTCACACTTCTTTACCATAACTGCGCCCTGATAAGTAAGCCGGACCTCTTTTCTGTTTCGTACAAATAAGGGGAAGCCCATTTCTTCTTCCAGGAGGCTGATCTGACGGCTGACTGTGGGCTGCGTGGTAAAAAATTCTTTTGCGGTCTTTGTGAAATTCAAATGATTTGCCAGAGACAGAAACATCTCGATTTGCTGTGTTGTCATTAGACTATTCCTTTCACGTCAGGTTCGCTTGCGCTCATTATATCATGAAAATCAACGGAAAACAGAGAAAGTTGAGAAAATGGTATTGACAAATGGATAGGAAAGTATTATTGTATTAATCAAGTAATACAATAATACAGTAATACATGAGTTCAATAGAATCCGCAAAGGATACCTTTATGGGCGGAGAACGCCTGGAAAGGAGGAAATCCTCAGGAGGATGACTGTATGGGCAGAACGATGCCCGGAAAGGAGGAAAACGGAATGGGATGGAAATTTAATAATGATCGTTCCATCTATCTGCAGCTGGTGGAGCAGATTCAGAATCGGATCGCTACAGGATTTTATAAGCCTGGCGGACGCCTGCCGTCTGTGCGGGAACTGGCCGGAGAAGCAGAGGTGAATCCGAACACCATGCAGAAAGCGCTGGCGGAGCTGGAGAGACAGGAACTTTTATATTCTCAGCGGACGGCAGGAAGATTTGTGACAGAAAATGAAGGGAGGATCAGCAGAATGAAAAAGCAGGCGGCCAAAGGTGCGGTTGATGTATTTTTAAAACAGATGGAGAATCTTGGATTGAGCGAAGCGGAGATTATAGAGTTAATTCGTGAAGCGAGGGAGGAAAAGAAAGATGAGCAAGATGATGGAATGTAAGAATCTGTGCAAGGATTATGGAAATGTTCTTGCCCTGGATCAGGTGAATATATCGCTGGAAAGCGGAAGGATTGTAGGATTGCTGGGACCTAACGGAAGCGGAAAGACGACTCTTTTAAAGATCGCCAATGGTCTGCTGGTTCCCTCGGCGGGCGAGATCCTGCTGGACGGACACCGTCCCGGAAAGGAAAGCAAGGCGATTGTTTCTTATCTGCCGGATGCCAGTTATCTTCCCGCATGGATGAATATTGACGGGCTGGTGGGAATGTTTGATGATTTCTACAGTGATTTTGATGAGAAGAAGGCCAGAGAGATGCTGGTATCTCTGGGGCTGAAGGAAAATGCCAGATTAAAGACCCTTTCCAAAGGAAATAAGGAAAAAGTGCAGCTGATTCTTGCCATGAGCCGTCAGGCGAAGATTTATTTCCTGGATGAACCAATCGGGGGCGTGGATCCGGCGGCAAGAGACTATATTTTAAATACGATTATTCAGAATTATTCTGAGAATGCGCTGGTGGTTTTGTCCACACATCTGATTGCAGATATCGAACGTGTGCTGGATGAAGTTGTGTTTTTGAATCAGGGGAAAGTTATGTGTCATCGGGAAGTGGATGAGATAAGGGAAACGGAAGGAAAGTCTGTGGATGAGTTATTCCGGGAGGTGTTCAGATGTTAGGAAAGTTATTAAAATATGAGTTTAAATCCACCGGGCGGACATTCGGAGCGATTTATATTATTATTCTGGTTCTGTCTGTGGTCATGGGAATCCTTGGACGGGGATATATGACAGGAAACAGCGCCGGAGCTGCCATGGAAAATGGCCTGGAGCAGGCCAGAATGGCTGCGTTTACGTTTATCTTTGTGGCGTATATTGTGATGATTGTGGCAATGGCTATTGTTACATTTGTTATGATTCTGGAGAGATTTTATCGGAATCTTCTGAAGGGAGAAGGATATCTCATGCATACTCTTCCGGTTCCCACATGGATGCTGGTCGCCAGTAAGACCATCAGCGCTGTAGTATGGAATGTGCTGGGTGTGGCGGTGATTTTTGTTTCCTTCTTTCTGATTCTGCTGACTGGCGGAATCATGCAGGAGGCCATGCCGCAGATTTCAACTTTTCTGGAAGGCTTCAGAAATTTCTTTGCATCCATGGATGTGGGAACGGTACGCTTCTTCCTGGAACTGCTGACCGGTGTTGTTTCCATCATACTGCTGCTTTATACTGCAATGGCAATCGGCGGATCTGCAAAAAGGCATAAAAAGACTTTCAGTATACTGGCATTTATTGTGATTGTGATAGCTATCACTATTATTCAGACTGGAATCGGCAGTATATGGGGAATTTCCATGATTACATCCGGCGCATCTGGAAATGTTATAGCGGGAGGAACGCTGTCCTGGGATATTGTTTTGAATATTATCTATAGTGTAGTATTCTTTGGACTGAGTACCCTGTTTTTACAGAAAAGACTGAATCTTGAATAAGGAAGCGTGATTATGTCATGCCGGGAGCCTGCCGCAGGATTGCGGAACAGGCTCCTTTTTCTGGAAGAATCCACAGATATATGAAAAATATGATTGAAACGGATACAGAAGATTATTATAATGGAAGAAAATCGTACGCAGCGTCATTATAAAAAATATACGCTGCAAAGATGAGGAGGGCAGTATTATGGTGCTGGTAAACACAGATTATATTTCGGGAAAAAATCTTGGAATGCTTGGTCTGGTAAAGGGAAGCACGGTTCAGTGCAAGCATTTCGGAAAGGATATCGGGGCAGGCTTTAAGAATCTGGTGGGCGGCGAGATGAAGGCTTACACAGAGATGATGGATGAGGCCCGGGAGATTGCGACTCAGAGAATGATTGCGGAGGCAGAGTCCATGGGGGCAGACGCGGTTGTAAATGTGCGTTATGCTACCTCGGCAATTATCCAGGGAGCTGCAGAAGTGATTGTATACGGCACAGCAGTAAAATATGTTTGATGAAAAACAGCGCCATATTAAGGAAATGAAAAGATTTCTGTATATGGCGCTGTTATGGTATAAGAATGTTTTTTGCAGGCTGCATATAACGCGCGGCAGTAAGATAAAATTACTGCTGCGCGTTATATGCTGCCCTTACCGCTTTGGAGAGCTGGTCGCCGCAGGACGTTGATTTCATACCGCAGCGGATGCCGGAAAGGGTGGATTCCACCTCGTCAACTGTTTTTCCGGCTACCAGGCGGGAAACTGCCTGCAGGTTTCCATTACAGCCGCCGGTAAACTTTACATTTTTTACGATATTGCCGTCCAGTTCCACTTCGATCCGGGTAGAACATGTGCCGTGTGTTTTATATACATAGCTCATATAAAAATCCTCCTTCTGATTCTGATGCTGCAGACCGCAGCTTTTATTTCAGCACATTTTAGCACGGTATGGCAGGCTTTGCAACTGCTTCAGGTTACAAAATGTTCATAATTCGTTCATGGGTTTATGTATTGTTTCTCCTATTATAAAGTGGTAAAATATTAAAAGTGTCGGTGGAAGCCGGCCGGGATTTTGTGTGAGACTCCCGGAAGAGAGTTTTAAAATCGCAGAAATATGGAACAGGGAATCTGATATCCGCAGAGGGCTGTTCTGAGAAATAACAATGATAGGAGAATCATATGAGTTTTATAGAAAAGATTTTCGGCACACACAGTGAGCGTGAGCTGAAGCGGATTGAGCCGATTGTAAACAAGATCGAAAGCCTGAGACCTCAGATGCAGGCATTATCGGATGAGGAGCTGCGGGCGAAGACGACAGAATACAGGGAACGTTTTGCCAACGGGGAAACACTGGATGACCTGCTTCCCGAAGCTTTTGCCACAGTCCGCGAGGCTGCAAAACGTGTGCTTGGCATGGAGCATTACCGGGTACAGTTAATCGGCGGTATTGTTCTGCATCAGGGGCGTATTTCCGAGATGAAGACCGGTGAAGGAAAGACCCTGGTATCTACCTGTCCGGCGTATCTGAATGCTCTGGAGGGAAAAGGCGTCCACATCGTTACGGTCAATGACTATCTGGCAAAGCGTGACGCGGAGTGGATGGGAAAAGTACATGAGTTTCTTGGATTGTCTGTGGGAGTTGTCCTGAATGATATGGATAATGATGAGCGCAGAAAGCAGTATGCCTGCGATATTACTTATGTGACCAACAATGAGCTTGGTTTTGATTACCTGCGTGACAATATGGTAATTTATAAGGAGCAGCTGGTACAGCGTGATCTCCACTATGCAATTATTGATGAGGTGGACTCCGTCCTTATTGATGAGGCCCGTACGCCATTGATTATTTCCGGACAGAGCGGGAAATCCACGAAGCTGTATGAAGCCTGCGATATTCTGGCCAGACAGCTGCAGCGGGGCGAGGCCAGCCAGGAGTTCTCCAAGATGGATGCCATTATGGGTATTGAGATCGAGGAGACCGGAGATTTCATTGTAAATGAGAAGGATAAAGTGGTAAACCTGACTCAGGAAGGTGTGGCGAAAGTAGAGCGTTTCTTCAAGATTGAGAATCTGGCGGATCCGGAGAATCTGGAGATTCAGCATAATATTATTCTCGCTCTGCGGGCTCACAATCTGATGCACCGGGATCAGGATTATGTGGTTGCGGACGATCAGATTCTTATTGTAGATGAGTTTACCGGCCGTATTATGCCGGGGCGCCGTTATTCTGACGGTCTGCATCAGGCCATTGAGGCGAAGGAACATGTAAAGGTGAAGCGTGAGAGCAAGACTCTGGCGACCATTACTTTCCAGAACTTCTTTAACAAATATACAAAAAAGGCCGGCATGACCGGTACTGCTCTTACCGAAGAGAAAGAGTTCCGTGATATTTACGGCATGGATGTTATTGAAATTCCTACAAATCGTCCGGTAATCCGTCAGGATCTTCAGGATGCGGTTTATAAGACGAAGGATGAGAAGTTTAAAGCTGTTGTGAAGGAGATTGTAAGGGCTCATGAGACCGGGCAGCCGATTCTGGTGGGTACGATTACCATTGAGACGTCTGAGCTGATCAGCCGCATGCTGAAAAAAGAGGGCATTCAGCATAATGTGCTGAACGCCAAGTTCCATGAGCTGGAGGCGGAAATTGTCGCTCAGGCCGGTGTGCACGGCGCAGTTACTATCGCTACCAATATGGCCGGCCGTGGTACGGATATCAAGCTGGATGATGAGGCCCGGGAGGCTGGTGGTCTGAAGATTATCGGTACGGAGCGTCACGAGTCCAGACGTATTGATAATCAGCTGCGAGGCCGTTCCGGACGACAGGGAGACCCCGGTGAGTCCAGATTTTACATTTCTCTGGAGGACGATCTGATGCGTCTCTTCGGTTCTGAGAAGCTGATTAACATGTTCAATGCCCTGGGCGTTCCCGAAGGAGAGCAGATTGAGCATAAGATGCTTTCCTCTGCCATTGAGAAGGCACAGGAGAAGATCGAGGGCAACAACTTCGGCATTCGTAAGAATCTGCTGGAGTATGATCAGGTAATGAACGATCAGCGGGAGATTATTTACGGTGAGCGCCGCCGGGTTCTGGATGGAGAGAATATGCGGGGCGTGATCTACAAGATGATTACAGATCAGGTAGAGAATGCTGTGGATACCTGTATGGCCGAGGACGGCGAGGGATCCAAGGTGCTGGATGTGAATGAGATCAATGAACTGCTGATTCCGGTGATTCCTCTGCAGCCTGTTACAAAGGAAGAGGTAGAAGGAAAGAATAAGAATGAGCTGAAGCACATGCTGAAAGAGCAGGCAGTGAAGCTTTATGAGGCGAAAGAAGCAGAATTCCCCGAGGAGGATATGATCCGTGAGCTGGAGCGTGTTGTCCTGCTGAAGGCCATTGACCGGAAGTGGATGGATCACATTGACGATATGGAGATTCTCCGAGAGGGTATCGGTCTCCAGGCTTATGGTCAGAGAGATCCGCTGGTTGAGTATAAGATGGCTGGTTATGAGATGTTTGACGAGATGACAGCCAACATCCAGGAGGAGACCGTCCGGATGCTGTTCCATGTTCGTGTGGAGCAGAAGGTAGAGCGTGAGGAGGTTGCCAAGGTGACCGGCACAAATAAAGATGCGGGAGCTTCCCAGCGCGGACCGAAAAAGCGCGTGGAGAAGAAAGTATATCCCAATGATCCCTGCCCCTGCGGAAGCGGCAAGAAGTACAAGAACTGCTGCGGCCGGACGGCATAGAGACTGATCTGCCGGAAAGAAAGTCTGATTTTGATACGAAGAAAATAACAGGGTAATATGAAAAGTGTTCAAATCTCTAGGAATAAAGAGATTTGAACACTTTTTATATTATTGTTTTTCCACTCCGTAAAGATCAAAATAATAGTCATAAAAATCTTGATCCAGCGAGTCCACATATACTTTCATGGTAACAGTATCCCCAGGCTGCATTTCTTCCATTGCTTTCTGAAATTCCTCCAATGGAACATCTTCTTCATCCCAGGTGATGCCGGTAATATTGCAGGCGGCATTTGTAACTTCAACAGACGTATCCATACGAACAACTTTTCCCACAGGATTTGCAGATTCGTCCAATTCAATTTCTCTGAGAACCCCTGTAATCTCTACATATTGATCCAAATACTTTTCCTTTGCAGAATCCAGATTGTCAACACATTCCTGCATCAGCTCGTCCGCAGTACAGGAAAGATAAGTGATCTCAAGTTCAGGTACTTCTGCATCCGCTTCTTCCGATACTGATTCTTCCGTTGATTCTTCTTCTGGCACGGCAGTCTCCTCAGTTGCCGACGCTGCTGCGTTCTCATCTTCCGTTGAACCGCAGGCGCCGAGACTGCATATCATAGCCAGTGATAAAATCATGATCAGTACTTTGTTTTTCATTTTCATAGCCTCCTGCCTGTGGAAAAGTGTAACTTTTCTGTAAAACGCTACCTCTCCTGAATATTTATCAGAATAGCATAAAACAGGTCGAAAAGCAAGTTTTCACCAGCGTCAGTTGAGTCTTTTATATGGAAAACTCAGCGGAATTTTTCTCTTGGCCAGGACAGATGCAGCGCAGACGGTTCTGACTGTGGCGGATCAGTCTCTGGCGGCGGGAATCCGGGCGGCAGATTTTTATGTCTCCCGGTATGCTCTTTATCCTGTGAATATAGCAGATGTTGTGGTTCGAAAATTATTTTTACAGGAAACATCCGGGAGCTGTGATTACGCTCCGTGTGCCGGAACAGGAAGGATATTCGGACGAACTGCTGAAATTCCAGAGTGAAGAAGAATATTATATTGAGCAGGAATTTGAGAGTGCAGTGATTGTGAGCTGTCCTCTGGCCCAGGAAGAGGGGGCTATTTATATTTTATTCTAATTGATTTTAATTCAGGTTTAACTCGATAAATGAGTTAGAATCTGATTATATAATTGAATCAAAGGGAGTGAAATGCGTACAATTCCAAAAGAGAAAAGTCAGTTTATTGTATAGCAGAGGAAGAAAGTGCGCAAGATAATACGTAAGTGTGTGGAAGTGCAGGAACTGTTAGGGGAGATTATAAACCACCTTTTATAATAACAAACGCTATATTATCATATGTGTCTTCTATTTCGGAAAAGATTGGACGAATTACGGCAATCAGCAATTTAGAATCAAAACCACATCTGAGAAGAAATAATCGTATCAGGTCCATTCATTCTTTATTGAAGATTGAAGCTAATTCCCTTTCTTTCGGGCAGATCAGGGATGTAATTAATGGCAGGATGGTGCTGGGCGAGAAAAAGGATATTCAGGAAGTAAAAAATGCTTATACTGCCTATGGTAAATTATCTGAAATTAACCCATATAGCATAATGCTTCACAGTTAATGGAGGAGCTTTTTGATTGGATGCAGGAAGCACAAAACAGCGTTCATCCGCTTATTTTAAGTAGTGTATTTCATTATGAATTTGTTTTTATTCATCCATTTTCTGAGGCAATGGCAGAATGGCAAGGTTATGGTATACTGCTATCCTTTCCCGGTGGAAGCCGGTATTTGAATATATTCCAATTGAGAGTCAGATTGAAAAGTTTCAAGACGAATATTATGATGCGATCGCCAGATGTCATGGAATATGATATTCCTTATACAAGCACAGCGTTTATGGGAAAACTGGGGCTGAAATCCAGAGAAGGTTTCCGCAGGAATTATCTGCGCCCTGCAATAGACAGAAATCTTATTCAGATGACAATTCCGGATAAGCCGAACAGCAGGAACCAAAGATACGTAAAAATCTGAATATTTCGGTGCGAAAACGTCTGGTGTCTGAGTTATTCTAAGCGGTAAAGGATGACCGCATTCCGGGCGAGAATGTAAAGATATGCTGCTGGATAAAATCTCTGAAAACCTTTATAATTTTCCCCAGGGAGGGGAAGAAAAATGGATATTGGAAACAGATTAAACCAGCTGAGAAAGCTTTCGGGAATGACACAGGAACAGCTGGCCGAAAAACTCAGCGTATCAAGGCAGACCATTTCCCGGTGGGAAACCGGGGTATCACTTAGATAAAGATACCACACCAATCCCACGCTGACTTTTGCTCAAC
>CAMLYL010000047.1 GCA_946491665.1 uncultured Lachnospiraceae bacterium
GGTACTTTAGAAAGACATACTCATCTTTTTATTACAATTCACGGAAACTCAAGAACGATTCCCGGCTGATGCCCCGCCGCATCCATCAGCAGATATCTGATGTAGTCTCCGACGGCTGCAGTCACCTTTCCTTTTCAATGTCATATCCTAAATGAAAAAGGACTTTTTTATGTTCCAGTATTCTTCCGGAAATATTTTTCTGAATCTTCTGACCCGCAGCCGCCTGCGGGCAGTGGCCTCTCTCTCCGGCGGCAAAGACTATCCTGATATCAGAGGACTCGTAAAATTCTATGCTTCCCCACATCGGGAAAGCGCTATGTACGGAGGAGCTATCGTAGAGGCGGAGATTTTCAACCTTCCGGCTCCCGAATCCGGCGGAGATTCCGGTTTTTTCGGTTTCCATATTCACGAAAACGGCGACTGCTCTGATAATTTCTCTCACGCAGGCAGCCACTTTAATCCATCGGGCCGCCCTCATCCTTACCACGCCGGAGACCTGCCGCCTTTACTTTCCAGCCATGGCTATGCCTGGACTGCATTCTATGACGACCGGATCCAGATCGAGGATATCATCGGACGGTCCGTCATTATCCACCGAAACGCCGATGATTTCACCAGCCAGCCCTCCGGCAATGCCGGGGAAATGATCGCCTGCGGGGTGATACGGGGTGGTCATTAGATTTCCCTCCCGATGCAGCATCCCCGGTTGACAGCCTCATCCCGGCACAGTATAATATTTTTATTACAACTGTAAGATCTGGAGGAAATTATGTGCGCTTTACCCAAAATATCCGAAGCAGAATTTGAAGTAATGAAAATCGTCTGGAAATATGCGCCGATTAACACAAACGAAATCACAGAAAAGCTGTTGGAAACCACGTCCTGGAGTGCCAAAACAATACAGACGCTGATCAAGCGGCTTGTCACCAAGGGAGCCCTGACCTACCAGAAGCAGGGGCGCGTCTTTGTCTATACTCCCCTGGTGGGAGAGGCGGAATATGTCAACCAGAAAAGCAGATCTTTTCTGAAACGTTTTTATGACGGGGACATCAGCGCCATGCTCTCGGCATATCTGGAAAACAATCAGCTGTCTGAGGAAGAGATCCGGCATTTGCGCTCTCTTCTCTCCAAAGACTCAGAATAACGTGGGATAGTGTGAAAGAAAACGGAAACTTTCATTGCTGTCTGTGCCGCCGGCTGAAAAGGCGGCGGAATGGAGATTGTTATGACAGATTTTATGATACATTTCCTGATCTGCAATGTACTGATCAGCGGCCTCATCGGAATTCTTTTCGCCGTGAGAAAATTGCTGAAAAACCATCTGACCGGCAGGACCCGGTATTCTCTGTGGTTCCTGCTTTCCGGTCTGCTGCTTCTTCCTTTTCTCCCGGTTCGTCTGGAATATTTTTCACCATTCAGAAATTTATGGAGCGCCTCCCCTTTCAGCGCAGGAAATCCGTCTGTCTCCGCAGATACCGTTGAGTCGGCAGCAAGTGCATCCCACTGGATGGAAGACTTTGCGGTATCCGTCAACGGCCGGATTCCCGATCAGACCGGCACTATCCTTTTTATCATCTGGATGGCAGGTATTCTCGTCATGCTCTTTTTCACCATAAAATCAGCCATCCGGCTGCAGAGGATAAAAAACTCCGGTCTGCCCCTGCAAAACCTGGAGATACAGAGGCTTTATGAAGGCTGTCTGAATGAAATGAACATAAAAAAACCAATCCCGGTATACAGTACCGTCTTCTTAACGTCGCCGGTCATTACAGGCGTGTTCCGGCCGCGGATCTATCTTCCGGTCTCACTGATCTCTGACTGTGATCCCCGGGATCTCCGGTATATGCTGCTTCACGAACTGCAACACAACAGATATAAAGACAATTTTTCCAACTATGTCATCCTTCTGGCCAGAATGATTTACTGGTTTCATCCTCTGGTATGGCTTGCGATGAAAGCCATGCGCAATGACCGGGAAATTGCCTGCGATGCTGCTGTTCTGAACATGCTGAATAAAGATTCTTATATAGATTACGGATATACGCTGATCCGTTTTACCGAAAAGTGTTCCCACACTCCCTTCCCTTTTTCCAGCGGACTCAGCGGAAACGCCAGACAGATGGAACGGCGGATTAAAAATATTGCTTCTTACAACCGCCCCTCTGTCCGCAAAAAGATCAAAGGCGTGATTCTGTTTTCTGTCATGGCGCTGATATTTGTCGGAACCGCTCCTGCACTGACCACTTACGGTTCCGGCACGGAGCATACTGACCGGGCGATATCCGTGACAGACATTGCAGAGCCAGATCTCTCCGGCTATTTTACCGGCTGCAGCGGAAGCTTTGTTTTGTATGATCTCCGGAACGATCAATGGAGCATATTTAATAGAAAACTCGCCTCGGAACGGGTCTCTCCGGATTCTACCTATAAAATATACGACGCCCTGTTCGCTCTGGAGGAAAAAGTGATTACATCGGAAAATACGACGCTTGTCTGGAGCGGAGAGGAGTATCCTTTTGAAGAGTGGAACCGGGATCAGACTTTAAACTCCGCCATGGACGCTTCCGTAAACTGGTACTTCCAGTCCCTGGACCAGCAGACCGGCAAAGATGTCCTCCAATCCTATCTCCGGGAAATCGGATATGGAAACGAAAATATAAACGGCGATTTATCCTCTTACTGGATGGAATCCTCCCTGAAGATTTCGCCTGTTGAACAGGCGGAGCTCCTTCTTGCCTTTTATCAGAATGACTTTGGATTTGATCCGGAAAATATACAGGCCGTAAAGGACAGTATCCGTCTCTCCACCACCGGATCCGGCACTCTCTATGGAAAGACCGGAACCGGGCGGGTGAACGGACAGGATATCAGCGGCTGGTTTATCGGTTTTGTTGAAACAGCAGATAATACCTTCTTTTTCGCCGCAAATATCCGATCCCAAAATAACGCCACCGGAAGCCGGTCCGCAGAAATCACTTTATCTGTGTTGTCTGATCTGGGAATCTGAAACTGATCCTGTAACTGTACTCCGGTATATTCTGGATACCGTCATCCAGGATCCGGTTTCCCAGATACTGAAAACTTCCGTTTTCCTCAAACCGCATGGTCACTTCATGGGTAATCACTGCATCATCCGCAATCACCATCCCGCACACGGCCTCAACGGTCAGCGTAACCGTTCCGTCCTCATTTTCTCTCAAATCAGTCACTTCCGGCACAGATGTTCCAAAATATGAGGGACTGTAATTTCCGCATCCCAGCCTGTTCCAGGCATAAGTTCCGGACTCCTCATCATACGCCGCCCATTCGCGGAGCTGTCCGGCGTCCACAGGAAGATATTCCATCATAAGCGCCTCAAATTCCTCCGCCGGCACTCCGTTCCTGTATCGTTCCATCGGAAACACTCCGCCATATTCCATCTCATAAAAATATTCAAAAACGCCATTATAGTCAATCCCGCCGGGATCTTCCGCGCTCCAGTCAGAACAGAGAAGATTATTTCCCCGGTACCCCAGGGGCAACAGATATTTCTCTGAAATTTCCCGATACAGTTCCGGCATCGGAATCACTCTGATCAGCTCACTGTCATTCACAATTTCAGAAACCTCCGGCGGCTCCGGGACACACAGCGTACAGGCAAACCATCCTTTCTCTGTATATGTCCACTGACTGATCCTGGTACAGGAAACATCAGAGATGATGGGAGCATCAGAATCACTCCAGGTACATCCCGCCGATATCACATACATCTGTTCCCCGTCAAAAATATATTCCCGTCTCTTTACTCCGCCGTTGTCTGAAAGAATATATAAAACGGCGTCTCCCCCGGATCCGCTGCTGCAGCATTTCAGAAAACGATCTATGATTTCATAATTTTCCATTACACAATAAACGTCAGAAGTAATGACCGGATACCCCATATTCCCAATGACCTGCTGCATCTGCTCCAGTGTTTCATCCGGCAGAACTGCGTTTGACGCGTCTCCCTTGTCTGCAGCCTCATAGATCCCGGAAAGCGCTTCCATTACGGCAGCGCATTCTTCCCTTACCTCCTCCTTCTTTTCGTCTTCGACCGGAAGATCATAGCCTTTTTCCCATTCTCCCGCTTCACTTTCCCCGGATATCAGTTCCCTGCTGCTGTTTTCCGCTTCCGTCTCTCCGGTATTCCGGGAGGTGGAACACCCCGGGATCAAAAGCAGAAACAACATAACCAGAAGCAGCCCATATTTTCTATAAAGCATATCGTTTTTCACCTCTGCTTCCCGCGTTCTGCTCCTATGGCAGAAACGCGTCCAGAACAGCCTTGTCTTTTTCCACCACATAACCGCTGCCGCCAATTTCTTTCACATTCTCCACCATGCTGACCAGAAGAATGGGATTTTCCACGTTTTTCTCTGCGGTGAATACCGTAAACCAGCCGATTTCCGTCCCGGAGGTAGCACTCTGGGACGCTTTAATCTCTGCAGTGCCTGTTTTTCCGGCAAGCAGAATATCCTCTCTGCGGGCTTTATATCCCGTGCCATGGGAATCGTTGACCACTCCTGTCAGTCCTTCCAGCACAATGGCCGCATTCTCCGGGGAAAATGCCTGCTCGATCCACACCTCCCCCGCCGGATCATCCCGATACTCCAGGTACGGCCGGATTATATTTCCATCGTTGAGAAAAGAAGTGTAAATAGCTGCCAGGTGCAGCGGATTTACCAGGATTTCCCCCTGGCCATAGCCGCTGTCCGCCAGCTGGATTTCTGTTTCGATCTGCCCGGAATTGGAATACTGGGATTTGGCCATGGTGATTTCAAAAGGCAGTTCCTGGTTAAACCCGAGCTCATCCAGCGCGCCTGTCAGATTGTCAGCACCGATTTTCAAAGCAGCTTTCGCAAAGTAAATATTGTCAGAACAGATGAGCGCATTTTTCAGTATGACAGGGGCGTATTCATGAAGGGTTGTTACCCTGTAAGATCCCCAGGACGCATCCTTCTGCCAGGACAGCCCCTCTTCTCCAAAATCTTCCGCCGGGTCGATAGCTCCGGTCTCCAGGCCGATGGAGGCGACCACCGGCTTAAAAGAGGAACCCGGACACCAGATCTGCCGGAAACGATTATACAAAGGCCGGTCCTCGCTTTCATTGAGCGCTGTCCACTGTTCCTCCGATAGCCCCAGAATAAAATCATTATTGTCATAGGAAGGCGTGCTGACCAGAGCCAGCACTTCCCCGGTATAAGGATTCATGGCCACGGAGCATCCCCTGTCTTCCCGGAACTGTTCATACAGCATCTTCTGCAGACGGGAATCAATGGTCAGCCGGATATCATCCCCATCCTCCTTCGGGGTTTCCGCAATCACGGTCTTTTCCCTTCCCTCAGAATCCGTAATATAGATTCTGCAGCCGTCTTTCCCCTTTAACTCTGTCTCAAAAAGCGCTTCCATTCCGGTTTTTCCGATCACACTGTCTGAACTGTAACCTTCTCCCGCATGATTCTCCAGATCCTCCGCCGTCACACTCTGCACGTATCCCACCAGATGGGCGGCCGCTTCTCCCAGCGGATACTCCCGGACCTCTTTATCGGAAATCATGACGCCCGGTATTTTCAGAAGCTGCTCCTGCCGCTCATGCTCTTTCAGAATCTCTTCGTCCGGATCCAACGTCATCAGATCCATCTCATTGATTTTCGGCACTGACTTAAGCGGCACGAAGGAATCTTCTCTGACCCACCCGGCGGACAGTTCTTCTTCAATATCAGCCGCATCCACTTCCAGAAGATCCGCGATTTGCCGGACTGCGTTATCCCGGTCTACCAGTCTGCCCGGGACAATACCCACGGAAGAAACGACTCCTTTTCCCGCGAGAACCGTTCCGTTGCAGTCCAGAATTTCTCCTCTTTCCGCCCGGGTCGTCGAAACTCTGACCCTGTCATCCGCTCCCAGCTCCGGAAAAATCATGGAATCTCCCCACACCAGCTTGTATCCGTCCTGCCCCTTTTTAAAAAGAGCCTGTTTTTCAAAACTTACCTTTCCCGCAGCAGTATCAAAAGAGGTCTGATACCGGACCGTCCCCTCTTTTTCATTGTACTCTGTCACCTGCACCTCCATATTCTGCATCTCTATTCCTTCATAGATTGCAGAATTGCGCTCTGTAAAGTCCTCCAGCGTAATATTTCCCGATGCCTCTGCATCGATCATTTCATACATTTCCTCATACTTCTGATCCGGAATGCAGTCCATATAGGTAATCAGCAGCTCTTCCGGGGATTTTTCCCGGCTGCTCCTCAGCACATGGAACACCATCAGAAGAACCGCGCATAAAACCGCAATCGTCACTATAATCCCCAGGAACCGCCGTTTCCCCCGATGCTCCGCCTTCCCCGCCTGTCTGTATGTTTTCCTCATAATTATCTCCTCCAGTCTGCCTTTCATTTTTCTAATTATTACATTTGTAAGATTTAATGTCAAGCATTACCTGCAAAAAGGAAGACATCTGTTATTGTCTGATGCGTCAGAACATGAGCAGAGAGTGAGCAACAACAGCCCCTTATATTATAAATCGGGCAGCTTTTCATGTTTAATACCCATATAAAATATAATTTTATGCTTTTAAGGCATGCGTTCTATTTCCAGATCACATCTGCCGGTTTCCTCGGGGCGGTCCGCACATAGCTGCGGTCCGGATAACCCGCCAGCATACAGGCTCTGATCGTCTTATTTTCTATCCCCAGCCATCGCTTCAATTCCTCATTGGCCTCTGCAATCCGCGCCAGATAACCATTATATAAGACGCCCATTCCCATGGACACTGCCATTGTCTCCATATTCTGGGCCGCCAGCCCCGCATCCAGCACATAATCCGAGGTGATAAACAGCACCACCGGAGCATTCCGGAACAGAAAGTCATCTTTCGGATCTGCTTTTCTGCGATGATTAAAAGCGATATAAGGCAGTAATTCCCTGTCCGTCTTTTGAACGCCGTTCTTCTCTATTTCATCTATATAGTTCCAGACCAGTTCCTTCAGCACCTCCAGTTCCTGCTGGACAAATATGAAACCATTACTCTGGCTGTTTTTGGCCGTGGCAGTATAACGCCCCGCCTGTACCAGTAGTTCCAGAACATGTTTTGACACTTTTTGCTCTTTATAACTCCGGATACTGCGGCGGAATTTAATACTTCTCAGTACCTGCTCCGGATCCGGGCAGAAATCTTCCTCATGATATTCTTCCACATCGTCCATGTCATATTCCGGTATGGCGACCGCTCCTGTGGGACAGACTGCCACACAGTGGCCGCACTGGATACACGCTCCCCGAACACTGGCAGTTTTTCCAACCTCTATATTCAGCGCCAGACAATCTTCTGCGCATTTGCCGCATCCGATACACCTTTCTGCATTAATTTTTATCATAACAGCATTTCCTTTCCCTGCAATTTTTTATTGTTGCTCTTTTTCCTCACGAATGAAATCTCTGGCATACTCTATAAATTTTGCCGCTGCAGCAGCGAAAGGCTGCTGCCGTTTCCACGCCAGCACACTGGTGGCCGTCAGCGCAGGCGATAAAGGACGGCAGATAATTTTTTCCTGATCCCAGAAGGAAACAGATCCCTGGATAATAAGAGAATATGCCAGCTTATGATGCACCATGACTGAACTGTTTGATGGCAGATTCGATGTAAACAATACATTTAATTTTTCAAATTCCCTGCCAAACCATCCCGACAGTTCACTCTGAACATCCAGTCTTCGTGGAAGAATCAGCGGAAGTCCTCTCAGATCCTCCGGAGTAATACAGTCCAGCTTTGCCAGAGGAGCATCCGGATGCATGGCAACCACCCACTGTTCCCGATGGTTCAGCCGGATATAATCATATTTTTCCATATTAACCGGCTCCAGCAGCAGCCCCACATCAGTCAGTCCCCGGTCCATCCTGTCCTTTACGTGATCCGCCGTAGCAGTATATAAATCAAAAGACACTCCCGGGTACTGCTGATGAAAGGAACGGAACAGATCCGGCAGCATCTGGACAGCGGCAAGATCTCCGCAGCCCACCGACACTGTCCCGGTTACAACCTGATCCTGCTCCGCAATCTCTTTCTCAGTCTTGTCTACCAGTTCCAGAATTTCCTCCGCCCGGCGCCGCAGCAGAAGCCCTTCCTCCGTCAGGACAATCTTTCTGGTTCCTCTGTGAAAAAGAATCACTCCCATCTCTTCCTCCAGCTGGGACATCTGCCTGCTTAATGTCGGCTGGGTAATATGCAGCACCGCAGCGGCACGGGTTATGCTTTCCTCCCGGGCAACTGCCAGAAAATAACGGAGCACACGAATTTCCATATATAAGCACCTCCGACTTCCAATGAAATTTCCAGTTCACTTTCATTATAGGTCATCCATGCTTTTTAGGCAATTTATTTCTTTATTATTCTCAAAACGCATATTTCTTTTCCGCAATCCCGGAACACAGACAGGCCGCCTGATCCCTGCTCAGACGGCCCGTATTTTCACTATATTCCATTATACTATTTCACGCAGTCAGTTTTCAAACACAGACACCACATATTCCGCAATTTCACAGTCCTGCTCTTCCGTGCCTCCGCCAACACCGATTCGCCGGCAATCTTTCACTAATATCTCCTCCCGCAAACTGCATGCCAGGAGAATCAATATCAAAAACGAATCCACTGAAAGGGTCATATTCCTGCTTATTTCTGCACACAATAATATGGACAGAACCCCGGAAGGATATCTGTACATCTATCCAGTAAAAGAGAAAGGTAAGATATTATGAACAGCAGAACTTCATCCCGCCCCAGACGATGGATTCTCATCGGCATCCCTGTCCTCTTTGGAATCGGATCCGGCATACATTCACTATATAACATTTTAAACCAGAACATGATTGTGGGACTGTTTGCCCCCGTCAATGAAAGCATCTGGGAACACTCCAAAATGGTTATCTGGCCTGTTATCCTCTGGTGGCTGCTCTATTTCGGATTCCGCGGCCGCCAGTACGACATAGAAAAAAGCAGTTGGTATGCAGGCGCCCTGGGCGCGCTTGTGACCGCCCTGATTGCCATGCCGATACTCTATTATTTTTACACCGCGGCTTTCGGCGTGGAGCTGCTGTGGGTGGATATTGTGATCCTGCTGGCCGCGCTCGCCCTGGGTCAGCTCATGGGACTCCATATCTACCGCTGCAGCAACGGGCTCCCTCCGGCGCTGGTGCTGCTCATTTTTGCCGCCATTATCCTGGTATTTTCGCTATTCACCTTTTATCCGCCCCATGTTCCCCTGTTTCAGG
The DNA here is from genome assembly GCA_946491665.1 of uncultured Lachnospiraceae bacterium. Lineage (GTDB taxonomy): Bacteria > Bacillota > Clostridia > Lachnospirales > Lachnospiraceae > Eubacterium_I. The sequence continues at coordinate 9,286 of CAMLYL010000047.1, forward strand.
ACGGAATGACAGGAACATATGGTATGGAGGCTTTTTTATCTTCCTGAAAAAACTTATTCTTTCATAAGATGATCCGGCATCAGTCTGCCGTTTTTATAGCGCCAGCTGGAAAACCTGCCATTTGCCCCATATTTGTTCTGTACTTCAAAATGTTCACACAATACAAGATAGGCCGCCGCTTTTTTTGCTGCCTTTTTTGATGACGCCCAAACCTGCCTTATGATTCCGGTCTTATCATCTATAACATAACAGGTGCATACCCATCTCGGATTGCCCTCTTTATCATATCCCAGACTTTCTGGCGTGCCATATTCATACCTGGGAACTGAACAGCCTCCATGTTCCGCCAGTTCCTTTAGTGTATTAACTGCATTCTCCAGATCAAACTGCATATAATGATAATTTTTCTCAATAATGCACTTTACCTTTTCATCCATGGAAAGTGCCTGGCGGACCGCCTTCTCCAGCACAGCAGAATCCCATTGGCTTGCGACCGCAATCGCTCCCAATATCGCCTCAAACAAATCTGCCTTCACTTTTTCCTGCCGGTCAATTTGATTTGAAAAATCACTTTTGCCGACAATTAAATACTCTGCAAGATCCCACTCATCAATGATTTTCGCAAGCATTTCATTACTGACAAGCTCCTGTTTTAATGCGGACAAATCGCCCTCCTGCGCTCGGCATGTATATTCGCACCCACGATTTAATGCGCTGCAATATTCGGCCATAATTTTTACAACATAATAACTAAGAACCTGATCGCCTATAAACTCAAGTATCTCATTATTTTCTCCGCCCTGTTCTGCGGAATAGGATCTTCTGGTAAAAGCCTGAAGCAAAAGACAGTTGCTTCGGATATAATATCCTGTCTTTTCACAGATAATTTTTTTCAGTCTTGCCCTTTCATCCAAACTGAAATTCTTCACTTTTCTCATTTCATTTTCCTCCAAACATATTATTTGTTCAAAGAAAAAGACCTTTGTAATACAAAAAGAGTCAGTCTCAAACAGACAGACCCATCTCATATTTAAGGTCCCAGTCAAATAAAAATAATCTCTGTAAAACTCTCTGCTTCTGCAGTTCACTTTCATAAAATGAAGAAACAAATCACGTTACGCAATTACTTTCCATTGACTGAATTCCCCTTCGAACAATTCTATTTTAACACATAAAAAGAATGCAGGGAATCCCTCTTTTTTCAAGAGGTCTTCCCTGCTGTTTACCATATTTAACGGCTGTATGCTTTCTTTCTGTTTACAAGAACCACAACAGCAGCTCCGCCTCCGGCAAGTGCCAGAACAGTGAAGAGAAGTACCATAGATGCATCGCCTGTTTTCGTTGCATTGACCATTGTCTGACTGTTTCCGGCACCGGTATTCACAGCGTTTCCGCCATTTTGCTCATTGCCGGGATTCTGCGTATTCTCCGGGTTCTGGGCATTTCCGGGATTTTCTGTATCTCCAGGATTCTGAACATCTCCGGGATTCTCTGTCGTTCCATTATTTTTCTCTTCCAGAGCGTCTACCGCAGTATTCAGCGCCTGCGCAGCTGCGTCCATTTCTTCCTGAGTCGCTGTCAGGGAAAGTGATTTTGCCGTCTCCAGCGCATTTGTCACTGCCTGAGCTGTCTCATCTGTATATCCGCTCAGATCCACAGCCTCTGCTCTCGCAATTGCTTCATCCAGAGCCGTGCGGTCCGTCAGCAGATTCCACTCATTGGTAATTGTTGTGTTGTTATCCTCCGGCCAGTTGCTGTCTGTTCCCATGGATGTCACCAGATTCAGCAGCCAGCTGTTAAGTTCTCCCTGGATTTCCTCATCAATCACTCCCGGGTCTTCCGGTGTGCCGATCAGCAGATTGTTCAGAATACCATATATGGTGTCTGAAAGGAAGCTGTCCGGGTCAATTTCTTCGTCAAAGAACATTCCTCCAACAAATGAACCATTCAGGTCAGACAACATTTCTTTCACAGTATGATCCATAGAAACATCTCCGCTTCCCCAGTTCAATCCCAGAGGTCCGAACAGAATATTTACAATATTTCCGCTGTCCATAGGATCAATTAACGGAGTTCTGCCCTCTCTGGCTGTAAATTCTTGGGAAGTTGTATTCCAGGTGTCTGCTCCCAACAGATCAGATACCTTTAAATCATTGCAGACATTTCCAGCCACATTTGATACATAAACAACCACTCTGGTCAGAATTTCGCCCAGAAGCTCCCCGCTCTGAACTTTTGCGGAAGCCTGCGTAACCCACTCCGGCTGAGCAGCACTGTCCTCTCCGCCCAGGTGACTCTGATAGATAAAGTTTGCGTAATCCAGCAGGTTCTTCTCTGTATCGCCGTCCATAGATACCGGAACAGATACCAGCTCATCAATCAGGCCTCCTACAATCTCATCCAGCTGATCCGGAGATGCCAGAACTTCATCATCAATTTTTGTAAACAGTGTATCGATTGTACTTACAAGTCCTTCGTTGGGAATCAGAACAGAATAATCGGTTCCCAGGACATTGATTTTAATTCCGATTCCTCCATTTGCCGAATCATAGTAGAGACTGTCATCTCCTCCTGCCGCCGGAAGAACCAGCGGAAGAACTGCTGCCAGAGTATCGGCATTTATCTGAATCTCTGTTCCCATGAGATCTCCGATAAGAGTCTCAACTACTTTTTTGGATCCTCCCTCTGTCAGGATCTGCTGATAGTAATCATGAAGGAAACCATTCACCGTAGTTGTAATCATATCATTACTGAAACCATGCTCTCTTCCATAAGCAGAGATATCTTCAATTGTCTGCTCTTCCCCGGTTACCGGATTTGTGAAAGTCACCGGTCCTACATTGGTGTAAGTGCTGACATCCATTGTCTCGGTTACTTTTCCATCGGAAATTGTCCGGTTCAGCGTCACAGAACGGGCGGGTGACGGATAAGTAACAACAGAACCGGTCTCAATATCATACAGTGTATTTCCTGCTTCCGTAGTCACTGCAGCGATATCGTTGGCATGCATATGTCCTGTAAAAATATAGCTCATGCCAGCATCCGCATATACCTGAGCCAGACGCTCGTAATCATTTACCAGATACATGGGAAGCAGATCCGGCTCCATGCTGAAGTGAGGCACCATTCCGTGATGCTGAAGACCAATGACTGTATCTCCCCGCTCCTTTGCGGCCTTTGTCTGCTCTACCACCCACTGCTCCAGCTCAGATCCTACGTTTCCGCTTGTCTCATGCTCATCGGTACCGGAATCTGTATTGTCTGCGCTGTAACGGGCGGAATCAATCGAAATAATCGTAAATCCGTCTTTCGGACGAGCCACATAAGAAAGACCGCCGCCCTGATTTCCTTCTGAAGGCTCAAAAGTAGCAATCACAGAATCATCATTATACACAAGATCTGCATAAATTTCCTTATAATCCTCCTGTGTTGTGCGGCCTGCCGGAACAGCCTCACCATCCTCCGTATTAAAATTCATGGCATTTGAGTTATTAAGGTCATGATTTCCCGGTGTAATATATACTTCCGCACCGGTTTCTTCCTCAAAATCTTCCAGTATTTCAGCAAGCGCCTCATGGCCTTCCTTTTCACCATCCTTGGTCAGATCTCCGGAAATCATTAAAACGTCCGGATCATCCTGCTTTACGGTCTCCAGCAGAGCATCCAAAAATGCAGAGCTTTCGGCAAACATTTTGCGGTCGCTGTTTAAATGCTCTGTAAAATCTGCCGTATCCCTGATCATATCCGGTGAAAGATAGTGGGTATCTGACAGAACCGCGATTTTCAGACTCTCGTTTTGCACCGTGCTCATTTCCCCGGCAGCGCTCGCCGGCAATGCCTGTCCGGCAAGCAGAGATACCGCCAGCGCCGCAGCAGCAGCTCTCTGAATCCATTTCTTCTTCATACTAGTTCTCCTTTTTCTGTAATTATGCCTCTCGTTGGACATCTTTGAACGTGTCAACTGAATCTGCTTTGCAGCATTCTGTCCGCTGACATAAAAACATTTTAAAGAAAAAACTATTTTCCCTCTATCATGGAACGGAAAAATGATTGTAATTTTTCCGTTAAATCTGTATGATACATTTCTATGAATTTTCTGCAGACTACTTTTATAAAATATTTTCAAGTCTCATCGTTTATATCTAAATACATAAAATGTGGAACCCTTCTGCTGATCCTCCGATAAAACTTTTTCCTTCCATGAAAAATCATTTATTCTCTGTTCCATATAGTCCACAGCTGCATATACTCCCATATTTCCGGCTATCATGGCGCATATAATAACAAAAATCGCAGCGGCTCTGTGAAAGAATACCCTGCGGTTCTTTCTGTATCCGGTGTCCTTTTCGTGGCTTTCTGACTGCCCGGATGGCTTCACCTTTACCACATTTTTACGTGATTTGAGCAGAACCTGTTTTCCGAATTTCAGATGATCCGGTATCTTTTTATCTGGTTCTTTTTCCTCTGCATTCAACACGCTTATATTCTCCTGAAAATATAATCTTTTTTACTCTTCTATTAATAGGATTAACAGGAAAACAAAATAGTTTCTTATATTCCATTTTTAATTATTTTCGCCTTAAAAATAATCAAAAATGCTCTCAGGGAAAAATCACTGCTCCTGGAATCATATACCCGACAGGTTGATTTTGTCACACCGGGAGCGTACAATAGATAACGGCAATCTGATATACAGAATAAAAAGGAGTACATATATGGTTAAAAGGCGTATTATCCGTCCGGCGGAGGAGGAAATCGGCAATCTGCTCCCCATCATACTTTTCGTTGTTCTGTGGTACAGCGGATTAGGTTCAATTATAATCAATCAGGGCTTTCAGGCCAGTCTGCTTATTTTTCTGGCGGCGGGCCTGCTGCCTCTGATTCAGATATCCACCAATATCCGCCGCGCTTTGTTTTACCGCCGGCAGCGCTCAGCAGCCGTTGCTCTCGGCCATGCGGCAGAAGGAAGAATTATGAGTGTAACACGGGAAACTGTATCTGATACATCGGGAAGACACAATTCTGTCAGATACCGGAGATATTATTACCTGACAGTCGAAATGATTGATCCTTATACCGGAGCCTCCACCACAATTCGGAGTCAGGGATATCGCCTTCCCATTCACCGCTATCTGCGGTCCGATCAAGTCAGAGTCTATACCGACAGAAGCGGCTGGAAACACTATCTTGAGGATTTTCAGTGGAAAGAGCATCGCAGTGATCCCGATCTCTTTGGTCCGCCCCGTGAATTTGAAGAGGTTCAATTCGGATCAGGGCCAATAGGACAGATCATCATTGTGATAATTCTGATTTTCATGCTGATCAGTATATTTTTTTAACATCCACCTCAAAACTTCTGTATAAGGAAGGAGGGGCTGCATAATTAACCGAATTCCTCAGAAAATTCAAATTCTGAATATTGAATCCGGTCCCATCTAATTGTATAATCAAATTATATCCATTCTATATATTAATTAATCAGGGATTGGAAGGCTGCCGGCTGGAAAACATTCCGGACACACTCCTGTAAAATTCAGGTACTTGATCCGGATCAGTCTTCGCTGACAAAATAATTTCCGGCCGGAAAATAAAAGGAAAGAAGGTAAACACTATGGAAACAAGACCCTATGTACCCTGGGAACTGGTCAACAATTTTATGATCGATGTATTTAAGGCTTACGGTGTTCCCGAAGAAGACGCCAGAATCTGTACGGATGTTTTACTGGAGTCTGACCGCCGCGGCATTGAAAGTCATGGCTGCAATCGCTTTAAGCCAATCTACCTTGACAGAATCAAAAACGGGACTCTTCTTCCGGTAACAAAGATTGACATTGTTAAGGAAACCCCTACCACTGTGGTTATGGATGCCAACAACGGCATGGGTATGGTCGCCAGTCACAAAATGATGGAAATGCTCATTGAAAAAGCTAAAACTTACGGCATGGCCGGAGGCACCATCTACAATTCCACTCACTACGGCATTGCCGGTTATTGGACAACCATGGCAGAAAAAGCAGGTATGATCGGTATTTCCGGCACAAACGCCCGGCCTTCCGTTGCCCCTACTTTTGGAGTTGAGCCCATGATGGGTACGAATCCACTCACTTTCACAATGCCGACAGATGAGGAGTTCCCTTTCAATTTCGACTGCGCTACTTCCACCATCCAGAATGGCAAAATCGAATTCTATGAGCGCTCCGGCAAGCCTACTCCCGCCGGACTGGTTGTCACAGAAGACGGTAAAACCATGACTGATTCCGGCCAGATTCTGAAAGACATGCGCGCCGGAAGATGCGCCCTGCTTCCTCTGGGCGGACTTGGTGAGGAAACCGGAGGATACAAAGGTTACGGTTTTACCACCATTGTGGAAATCCTCTCAGCGGCGCTGGCAGGAGGTCCCTTTATGAAGGATCTCAGCGGAAAAGATGAGGACGGAAATAACCGGATGTACCGCCTGGGTCACTTCTTCTTTGTCATTAATCCTGAATTCTTCATGGGGCTTGATACTTTTAAGAAAACAGCAGGCGATATCTGCCGGGGACTCCGCGCCTCCGAAAAAGCACCCGATGCCGAGCGGATCTACACAGCCGGCGAAAAGGAGTATCTGGCATGGCAGGAACGCAAAGACAAGGGCGTACCGGTAGGCGAGTCCATCCAGAAAGAATTTATTGCTCTGCGGGATGAATACGGCCTGGATTATCATTTCCCTTTTGAAGATTAATAACACGTTGTTCATAAATGAAACAGCGCCCCGGAAAATCGTTCTGAGATTTTCCGGGGCGTCAATTTTTCACACTTTTTTTGCCGGCACGCACCTTTTACCGGGTATCTGTCAAGATTCATTTTCCCGTATCTGGCTTACAGTTCCAATGTATACAACCGTTTTATTTGCAATTTCCAGTATATGATCCTTCTCATATTTATCATATAAAGAAGCCAGAGCTTCTATATATTCCTCGTACCTCTTGTCACCCGGCTTCAGCGAGTAAGATCCGGATAAGCTGCGGCTGATAAACTGGGCTCTGTTATAGAAGAGAGGGTGCGGAAACTCCAGATACTCATACCGGCTGTCAAAAAACTGCTGTATCCGCTTATCATCCTTTTGAATTCCTCCGCCAAACCCCTTGAAATCTGGACAAAACTCAGAATATATTTCAAAGCTTAACTGATTTATCTCATCAGATCGGTCACGTATGTTCCATATAAGAAAAACCGTTCCTTCTCTTCTCAATATCCGCCTGCATTCTCTTTTAAAAAGCTCCGGATCAAACCAGTGAAATGCCTGTGCTGTCGTAACAAAATCAACAGATTGTCTGTCCAGTCCCGTTTCTGCTGCAGCGCCGTCAACAATACGCAGCTTTTCATATCCTTCCAAAGTATCTGCGGCTGCGTTTCTCATATCAGCGTTTGGTTCCACGCAATATACAAAACTTCCCCTGTCCAGAAGCTGTTTCGCAAGTTTCCCGGTACCCGAGCCGATATCTGCTATCACTGACTCCTGTCCGAAGCCATACTTTGAATACAGAGTATCAATGAATTTTTCTGCATAAGCCGGTCTTCCCAGCTCATACTGCTGCGCTAATCCACTAAAATTTTGTGTACTGTCCACAGAATACACCCTTTCTGTTTCAGATAAGGAACAATTTGTCTGTCCTATATTAGCATACATCATCTGTTTTTGCATGATTTACCATCTAAAATCCTGCCTTTTTCAGTTCATCCATCATGGCGCTTCTACGTCTATATTCCCGTTTCCAGGAATCGGCAATTTCCTGTGCAGCTGCCGCTCCGCCCGCGCATCCGGCAATTTTTTTAAGATATGGCATCAGGCGCTTATACTTCTTTCTGTCATTTGCCATTTCTGCCTCTCTCTTTAAATAATCAGAATAAATTTTTATGATTCGCTCCGGAAATCTTTTGCGGAGTATCCTTCCATGATCATCCAGCAGGGAAACCTTATTTACACTGTTCTCGATTTTTTCCATCAGCTGCTCATACCGCCGTTCCTCCTGCAGCAGATTGCAAACAAACTCATCATATCTGTTCTTCGCCACAATATTGTCTACAACAGTCTTCCAGTATTCCTGATCAGAAATGCACTTTTTCAGAGCATTTACATAGCTGAGATCCCCCTGCCAGAAATTTTCCAGATGATAAATCAGTTCCTCACAGTATGCCGCCTCTGAGCCTGTTTCCCTGTAAATATCTATCAGCTGTTCACTATACTTTTTTAACTGTTCTTTATTATTGGCATCCAGTTCTTTGCTTTCCAGCAATATACTGACAGCGCTTTTATAATCTCCTTTTTCCAGCGCTTCTGAAATCTCCATCTCTCGAATCACAGAAAAATGACGATTCGCCTGTCTGTATTCGCGGATTTCCTCATCTGTGCAGCCCATTTTTCTCATGTATTCTATTCTTCTTAATACAGGGTTCACATATCCATAATGAACAGAATAATAGTAACCATTTCCGCAATCATTTCCCTGATACTTATCAATAAAAGCATCCAGCTTCTGAATTTCCTTCTCAATCATTTGCCGGTCAGCAAATTCATTCAGGATAAATTCCTCTATGTACTCATCCATGTAATCAGCCACATACCCGGTTTTATGGGTTTCAAACCACTTTCTGATTTCAGCCTTAAAGTCTTCATCGCTCTTTTCCAGGATCTGCTTCCAGCATTCATAACACTGATCCGCCACATAAGAAGAACTTCCGTCCGAATCATCCATATCAGTGTTTCCAATACAATAAAACACTTCATTTGTCAGCTCGAAAGCCTGTTTTAAACAGGATCTTTCAATCAGAAACATGACCTTTTCACATAAGAATCCAACCAGTTCCGATGCAAAATCAGAGGCATGATACCAGTCCACAAATCCATCTCTGCCATACCGGTACTGGATCTGTTCTAATTCTGTCCGGAGCTTCAGCATCAATTTACTGTCCATTTTAAATGAATACCGCATCTGAAGCCTGTTTCTCAGACTTTCATCCGATAAAACAAATCCCACCAGCAGTTCCCTCACCTTGTCCTCGGGAATCTTTGCCACCAGTTCGGTTACTTCCTTCTTATCCTTCTGCATTCTGCCATAAATATCCCACTGGAAAATGTCATCAGATTCTCTTTCTGTCTGTGTATCCCTGGCTTCCAGTTCTTCCTCAAAACGGAATAAAACTGCCGCCATATGCTTACAGTTATGTCCATCTGCAGCATAAGGACAGGAACAGTACATATCCAGCACATCTTCTCCATCCAGTTCGATCTGTACATCATAAGTGTCACTTCCAGCCACCTGCGCCATTATTTCATTGTCAGAATATTCAAATCCCGTAACCAGACCATCTTCATAGTATCCCAATCCTCTTTCCAGAATATGTGGTCTGAATAGTGTATACCATTCCATGCCATTTTTCCTCCCGCTTCCATCAGTCTGCCTTCTGCACCCATTCCAGTTCTTTCGCCGGAACGATCACATAATTATCTGCACCATCCCCCACTCTTAGTTCAAGACCCGTTCACGGGTCTTGGCGCGGGATTCGGGTCAGCTTCAGCTGACATCTTCCTTACCGAATCCCTGCGCATCCTAAGCGGAGCGTATATCAGGTGGGGGATTGACATCCTCCACCTGATATACATTTCTGATTCCCGCCTGGATGATGGTTCTGGCACATAACGGGCAGGGCTTTGCTCTATGAATCGAATTATCGCCCGGATTCACACCAGCTAAATACAGATCCGCTCCGATTGTCTGCTGTCTGGAACAGTTCAATAATGCATTCGCTTCTGCATGAACAGCACGACATATTCCGTACCCGTCCCCCTGGTGCATGTCCCTCTCAATCCGTGGACATTTTCCCAGATCACAACAATTTTCAAAACCTCTGGGCGCACCATTATATCCGGTGGAAATCACTACATCATCTTTTACTATAACCGCACCGTATTTTCTCTTAATGCAGGTACTTCTGTAGGCAAAAACCTCCGCACAATTCAGATAGGTATCTGCCTTGGATATCCGTTTTCCATTTTGCGGTGTGACCATATCAGACCTCCCTGTCATTTTCCAAATGAACTTCAGAAAAGTTTCTTCTTACCACTTCTTCTATCAGCCGGGGCTGGATCTCCGGATATGTCCAGTTCTCCGGCATCCCGTCCATCCTGGAAATTTCCTTTATTTCACTGTGAAGCTCCTTTTCAAATACATCTATCTCCGCATAGTACAGCATTCCAAAGATCTCATTTTCACTTCCGCCCTCCTCTGAAATAACCGAATACACACAGACAGGAACAATCCTGAAGTCCAGAGCGCCTGTTTCTTCATGTAATTCACGCCGGGCTGTGTCCAGAATATTCTCTCCCGCTTCCCTGTGGCCTCCCGGGACTTCCCATGTATTTCTGTCCCTGTGCCGGCAGAACACCCACTTTCCATCGGTTCTTGCGACAATAACAGCATATTTCAGCAAGTTATCCTCTATATTGTCATAAAATTTTACCTTGATCAACTTAACAAACCTCCGTCCATAAATAACGGTAATAACTCTTGAACACGGCATCTGGATATGCTATATTATAAACATAAAAGGAGCAGCCGCCCACAAAGTGGTTAGCCTCCAAGGTAATCAATAAGCCTGCCAGGTCCGCTAAGATTACAAGGCAGGCTTATTTATTTTCGCTTGTTTCTCCTATCAATATAGGCAAGCAGCGCAATCAGAAACGAACCACCTTATTATTTTTCAGCCAGGAAACGGACGCTTTCAATGCTTCTACCGTCTTTGTCTCCACTACACATCTGCACTGGCATTTTTCCGCTGTCCCCAGTCGCTGAACCAGATCAATCTCCCCGGTTCCCAGTGTCATATGATCCCTTTCCCCCAGCCCGTCATGTATATGGAAGTGACACAGCCTGTCAGCATGAGACATAAGAAATGCTTCATCTATATTCCCTGCTGAATGGGAATGTCCGATATCCCATGTCAGCCCGAAGGCGTCGCTCTGGAGCAGATACTCTATGGCAGCTCTTTCATACCCCCTGTAACCATCTGTATTTTCAATACAAATCTTTAAATCCGAACTCTCCAGCTCTTCTTCACAAATTTTCCGGAAACTTCTCCAGGATTCCATGTAATCCTCAAAATATTGTTCAAATAACTGTACCTTCCGGTCCGGCAAAGTGAAATGCACACCGTGATTCATATGCATATTCAGAATCGGAACCTCCAGTATCCTGGCAGCCCGAATTGTTCTGACAACAGTATCCGTATAGGCCTCGGCAACTGACCGGTTGAAATCAGATATATTCAGATTTTCACCGAGATGAATCGTATATCCGATCTGATATTTTTCCTTCATTAATTCCAGATATCCGGTATCCTCCAGGCATCCGGTCTGATACTGCGGCAGATTCATATTCAGCTCCACAAAAGACAGGCCCAGCTCATTGCATAGTTTCATTGCATCTTCAAGATCGTCCAGTTCAATCAATGTCGGCATTCCAAACTGCAGCATCAGAACCCCTCCTTCTTCCTAACACCTATCCCTCTTTTCAGAATTCAATGAAAACTACTGTAAAACCAGCGCCCCATATTTTTCCGGATGACGCCAGGCGTTCCCCATTACTTCATCTGTCCTGTAGGCACGGAGCTGATCCAGGTCAATCTCCGCCAGATAAACGCCCTCTTCTTCCGGAGCCTCAAATACACACATATCCCTTGCTCCCGGCTCCTGATCCAGCCATGCAACACCGTCAAAAACAGTAGAATGGCCGTTGCAGTCCGGATGTCCCCCGGGATAATTGCAGGTTGCTATTGCAAGCATATTTTCATAAGCCCGGGTGCGGAGAGCAGCAAGGCGGTTGATTTCCATGGGGCAGGCATTGGGGGCAAGAATAACCTCTGCTCCTTTTAACATGAGGATTCTCGCGCTTTCCGGAAACTCCCTGTCAAAACAGATCATACACCCGACTCTGACCACGCCTCTTCCGGTATCCAGATCCTCCACATAAAAATCATCACCTGAAGAAAGCATCTTTTCAGCATCAAAAGCGCAGGTATGCACTTTAGAATAATGCAGTCTGCTATTGCCATTCCTGTCATAGAGAATTACTGAATTCAGCGGTTTCGGCTCATTTTTTTTCAAGAAACGTGATTCCGATGGCGATCTGAAGCTTCGCAGCCAGTTTTCCAAATCCCCGGACAAAATCACTCTCTGAAGAAACAGCCAGTTTTTTCAGCTCATCCGGATCCTGCGGAATGGAATATCCATCACTCCACATTTCCGGAAACAGGGCAATATCTGCCCCCAGAGCCTTTGCCTTTTCACAGGCAAATTTCCCTTTCTGAAACTGTTCTTCCAGAGTGTTGCCCGGAAGCAGCTGAAGTAGTGCTATTTTCAAGATCATATGCCTGTCCTCCGTAAAATTTTAATATATTGCCCTGTCATACATCTGCTGCAGTTCAATTTCATATTTAAAATATTTTTCCATCTGTTTTTGAAACTCAGGCATCTATAAAGTCAAGAAACGCATTTGCCTGCTCTGCAAGCTTTTCCTTTATATCATCTGTCAGAATCATCCTGCCGTTTTCTACTTCCGGATCACTGATTCCAAATACATGGTCTGCCATAATTTCCATATGTATCTTTTTCAGCAGATCGTACATTTTTTCAAATGCTTTTGTTCCGCCGGAAGAACCTGTCACACTGCTGTAGGTTACCGGTTTTCCTGACGAAACCGCTGTTGTGCGGGGAGCGCCTTCCTCTACCGGCCGGGAAATCCAGTCCAGCAGATTTTTCAAAACGCCGGGATAACTGTAATTATATTCCGGAAAAAATATCCACACACCATCCGCATCATTTACAGCGTTCCGCACTTCCTGCACTGCCTTCGGTACCGGAAACTCGATATCAGGATTCATAAGCGGCAGGTCTGTATAAGCAAGTACTGTTACCTCCGCACGATTACCAAGAATTCGCCCAGCCTGTTCTGCCAGCTGTTTGTTTAAAGAATTTTTTCTCAAAGAACCTATGACCATTAAAATTTTCTTTTTATTCATCTTCCTGTTCCCTCTGATTCGATCATTTCTTCATAAACGAGTATAGCATGAAAGGATCTTTCCGTCATGCAGTTTCTGAATCCATTGTATTATTAACCTAAAAGAAGCGGCTGTCTGCAAAACAGCTGACTTCCATGCAAAAATGTCATTTTGCAGATACCATTCTTTTTCACTTCTTAAAAAATAATCCCTCACGGAATGATCAAAAACTTCCGTCAGATCAAATACCGGCGCACAAGTTTTTCTATCAACCTTGTACTCAAAACACACTTTTCTGTTTCAAAAGTAAGAATCAAACGCTCTCCGGGATAAATCTCATTCTCCTCATATGCCTGTATTTTTCTCACCGCATTGTGAGCATAGACCGGATCATCCATCCTTCCATCATGTTCCCAGTAGACTTCTTGTTTTGTCTTTCTGGAAAGAAAGGTAAAATCCGGATGAACAATACCGAACCCTTTTAAAAACAGTGGATGCTCATATTTGTAAGGAATTCCATTGCGGTAAAAATAATCTGCAAGAATTTTTTCGGATTTTGAACGCACCCGCTCTCCCTGCTCCGTCAGAATTACTGGTAAATCTTCTCGAAATTCTTTGCCCTTATACTCCTCGGACACCCATTCTTTTAATTGCTGTTCCCACATAGGTTCCACTGGCTGAATCAGCTTCTGCCTTTCACCATGTTCATTCAGAAATATTTTCTCAAACTCTTCATCATCAAAATCTTTTGTAATACGTCTGATCTGCGATAATCTTTTCTCTGCCAATCTCAGAATCTTTTCGTCATAAGATTTCTGGGCAAGTTTACGAATCAATTCCTCATTGGTTTTCGAAATATATTCCATTTTTTTCTTATCTCCCGGAAAACATTGATAATATTGAATCCACCTTCCCGTTCTGGTCACACGCAATGTTCCCTGTGGAACTTCCATTAACTGTTTCTTTGTCTTCTGAATGATCTTTTCCAATCTGCACTGCTCCTGCAATAACGCTTTTTTCAGTTCTGCCATACATGCCTCCCCCTGTAATAGTAATCAATGATTAAAGTATCTTTATCACACTTCATAAATCACAACCATTTTTTCATTTATAATCTTCCTGCCTTGTAATCCCAAGTCTATTCTTCGGCCCACACACGACTTTTTGGCTTCTTGGCCGTAGTAACCATCCCCTTCCTTCGGCCTACATACGACTTTTTCTCTTCTCGGCCGCAGTAGCTACATTCTTCCTTCGGCCCACGTACGACTTTTTGGCTTCCTGGCCGCAGTAACCACCTTCTTTCTTCGGCCCACATACGACTTTTTGACTTCTCGGCCGTAGCATACAATCAATTTTTCAATAAATAAATGGATTTCTTGATAACAAGAACTATACTGACAGCCTTTGACCGCCAGCAAAACAGAAATATACGTAGAAATATTTGAAAAATCCCGGAAGCAGAAACTTCCGGGATAAAAACTCTTTTAAAATTGTGGAGCAGACTTTTCATCTGATTCCCAGACAGTCCAAAATAATATCCTGTACATCTGGAAATATCTCCTGAACAGCCAAAACTAACGTTTGGAGAACTGAGGAGCACGTCTCGCTGCTTTGAGACCGTACTTCTTACGCTCTTTCATTCTCGGGTCACGTGTTAAGTAACCAGCTTTCTTAAGAGCCGGTCTGTACTCTGCGTCAACAGTGAGCAGCGCACGCGCGATACCATGACGGATCGCACCAGCCTGACCTGTATAACCGCCGCCCTTTACGTTTACTAAAACGTCAAACTTATCTACTGTATCAGTAGCTACCAGCGGCTGACGAACGATTACCTTTAAGGTCTCAAGACCAAGGTACTCATCGATGTCTCTTTTATTAATTGTAATCTTGCCAGTACCGGGTACCAGGTATACTCTGGCGATAGATTTTTTTCTTCTTCCTGTTCCGTAATATTTATTAGCCATGATTCTTTCCCTCCTCGCCGATTAAAATGTTAACTCTTCAGGTTTCTGAGCTGCATGCTTGTGATCCGGTCCTGCATATACAAATAACTTCTTGTACATCTGTCTTCCCAGAGGTCCCTTCGGGAGCATACCCTTCACTGCATACTCGACAACTCTCTCAGGATGCTTTGCCAGCATATCCTTTAAAGTAGTCTCCTTCATACCGCCAACATAATCGGAGTGATGGTAGTAAATCTTCTGTGTCAGCTTCTTGCCTGTTACTTTAATCTTCTCAGCATTTACGATGATCACATAATCACCAGTATCAATGTGAGGTGTAAAAACCGGTTTGTTCTTACCTCTTAAGATCTTAGCGACCTCAGAAGCTAAACGTCCTAATGTATATCCTGTAGCGTCAACTACATACCATTTTCTTTCAACCTTATCAGGGTTGGCCATAAATGTTGTATTCATGAATATTTCCTCCTTGCACAGATTGGTGATCCTTTGGCAAAAGAAGATGTCCGGCCTCCTTCGCTGCAGATCTGTCATAATTGAATCATGTGTCTGCATTATCGGTTTTTCCTCTCTCAGAACTTGTGGAGAGCATCTTTAAGAGGAAATCCCACAACCGGTTCCCACCCGGCTGTCTCTATATGAAATGCTTTTTTGCACACAAAAAACACTCTTTGTCAGACTAAGTTATTATATTACAGGCGTATTTCAGTGTCAATCACTTTTTTCAAAAACTGTTATTAACTTGTGATAATGTCTCCTTAGGATTCACTTGAGATTTTGTCTCTT
>CAMLYL010000048.1 GCA_946491665.1 uncultured Lachnospiraceae bacterium
TTTGTCCGGAACGGAGAATTCTCTATATTATGAATCGCCCGGTTAAATCCCTGTTCCCCGTGAACGGCCATACCGCCCCGGCGGGTTCCCAGATGAGAATGATAGTCAATTCCAAAAAACAAATCAAACACGCAGCTGTCCTGCGACGCTACACCAAAAATTCCACCCATGGTGATCTCCTTTTCTGCTTTTGCATAATTTCGCATAAAATTCTTTTGCGGTTATTTCCACATTATAATTTATGATAGCACAAATCAGCAAAAGGGAAAAGTCCTCACTTAAATTATTGATTATATCTTAATTCTTTCCGAAAATCATAGACAAATACCTGATCTTTCACTACAATAGGAAACACTGACAAATACTGCGCGGAATACTGACGCAGAAGGAGGTTATAGATTTGAGAAAAACCGGAAGTTTTTTCAGGAGCATTGTGCCATTTCTGGCGGCCGTTGCACTGCAGCTGGCTGTATCCATTCCCCTCAATATAGTATATATGTTTCTTTACGCCGCCGAAAACGACGGCGGCCTGACAGGTTTTTCGGATGCGATCAATGCAGCATCCTCCGACACTGCCCTGATCCAGGCGGTCAATCTGGTATACGGAATTCTGGCGTTTCTTGTTTTTGTATTCTGGTACCGGAGAGTATTTGTACTCCCATTCCGGAAGAAAAAAAGAGAAGCCCGGACAGACCAGAGGCCTTCCGGATTCTCCTTTCATAATGTCCTTGCGCTTATCTTTCTGGCCGTCAGCCTCCAGTATGTCACAACCTTCGTGGTAGACATTGCCTCCGGACTTCATCCCGCCTGGCTGGAATCCTACACGGGAATGATGGAAACTGTCGGATACAGCAACGCGTCTGTGATCCTGATCATCTATTCCGTTATTCTCGCGCCCATTGTGGAAGAGACGATTTTCCGGGGACTGATCTTCCGCTATGCCCGCATTGCACTGCCCTTCTGGGCGGCCAATATCTGGCAGGCGCTGTTATTCGGAATCCTCCACATGAACGTACTTCAGGGAATTTACGCCTTTACCGTAGGATTGGTTCTTGGCTTCATATGCCACCGGGGACGGGGAATTAAATATTCCATTCTGCTGCACATGCTCTTCAATATTATCGGCGTCTTCTATTCCGGCCTGATTGAACTCACAACGGCTCTGAATTACCCTCTCTTCATGGGGATCGGAATCGCACTGACCGCCTTTGCACTCTGGCTGTTTTATACAGATTTCTGAAAATCTTATTCTTTAAACAAAAAAGGAGCCGCAGCTCCTTTTTTGTTTGTCGTTATTTCAGTTCTTCCGGCATTTCCACGGTAATCTTATCCAGATGCCAGATATCATCTACATACTCCTGAATGGTTCGGTCAGAGGAGAACTTGCCGACACAGGCCACCTGAGTCATTGCCAGCTTTGCCCACCGCTTTTCATCGCGGTACGCCTGCTCTACCCTCTCATGAGCTTCCGCGTAGGAACGGAAATCCTTCAGACAGAAGTAAGTATCCGCCCGTTCTGTATTCATTGTATTCAGCAGTGAATTATACAGCTTTCTGAAGCGCTCAGTGTGATCCGGAGAATAGAAACCGTTGATTAACTGCATCAGCACCTGGCGGATCTCCTGATCATTGTTAAAGATATCCATGGGATTATAATCCCGGTTATGCTCATGGGCGATCACCTCATCAGAACTCATGCCGAAGATAAACATATTATCCTCGCCCAGTTCCTCCGCCATCTCCACATTAGCTCCATCCATGGTACCGATGGTCACTGCTCCGTTCAGCATAAACTTCATATTGCCGGTGCCGGACGCTTCCTTGCTGGCTGTGGAAATCTGCTCGGATACATCGGCCGCCGCAAAAATCCACTCCGCATTGGACACCTTGTAATCCTCAATAAATACCACTTTCAGCTTTCCGCTGATGCTTCTGTCATTATTAATCACATCCGCCACGGAATTGATCAGTTTGATCGTCATCTTGGCAATCTCATATCCGGCAGCGGCCTTTGCGCCGAAAATGAATGTTCTCGGATAGAACTCCATCTCCGGATGCTCTTTGATCTTATTATACAGATACATCACGTGAAGAATATTCATCAGCTGGCGTTTGTACTCATGGAGACGTTTTACCTGTACATCGAAAATAGATCTGGGATCCACCTCTATGCCGTTGTGCTCCATAATGTATTTTGCCAGACGCAGTTTATTCTTATACTTAATGTTCATAAACTCCTGCTGTGCCTTCGGATCATCCAGATAAACCTTCAGACGCTTCATCTGACTCAAATCAGTCACCCAGCCGTCACCGATCTTATCTGTAACCCATTCCGCCAGCAAAGGATTTCCGTGATACAGGAAACGACGTTGTGTAATGCCGTTTGTCTTATTATTGAACTTCTCCGGGAACATCTCATAAAAGTCCCTTAACTCCTGCTTCTTTAAAATCTCTGTGTGAAGTCTTGCCACGCCGTTCACGGAATAGCCTGCGGCAATCGCCAGATGAGCCATTTTTACCTGGCCGTCATGGACAATCGCCATGCGGTCCTTTCTGGCATAATCGCCGGGAAACTTCTGCTCGATCTCCAGCAGGAATCTCCGGTTGATCTCCTCCACAATCTGATAAATACGGGGAAGCAGACGGGAGAAAATCTCAATCGGCCACTTCTCCAGCGCCTCAGCCATAATCGTGTGATTGGTGTAGGCACAGGTTTTTGTGGTTACTTCCCATGCCTCTTCCCAGCCAAGACCCTCTTCATCCATAAGAATACGCATCAGTTCCGCCACAGCAACGGTAGGATGGGTATCGTTCATCTGAATCGTCACCTTCTCATAGAGCTTGTGAATATCCGGATGGTATTTTTTATAGCGGGCAACCGCACGCTGCAGGGAAGCAGATACGAAGAAATACTGCTGTTTTAAGCGCAGCTCCTTACCCTGGATATGGTTGTCGTTGGGATAAAGAACCTCCACCAGATTCCGGGCCAGATTCTCCTGCTCCACAGCCTTGCGGTAATCGCCTCTGTCGAAGGAATCAAGCTGGAACTCGTTCACAGGCTCCGCATCCCAGATCATCAGAGAGTTTACCACATTATTTTTATATCCCACAATCGGCATATCATAGGGAACTGCCTTTACCTCCTGGCAGTTTTCCTGAATAAAATGGATTCTGCCGTTGGGAAGTGTCTCAGAACGGACATAGCCGCCGAATTTTACCGTAAAGGTATGCTCCGGTCTGCGCAGTTCAAAAGGATATCCGTTCTTCAGCCAGTTATCCGGCTCCTCCTGCTGGGCGCCGTCTACAATTTTCTGCTTGAACATGCCGTAGCGGTAACGGATACCGCAGCCGTAAGCCGCATAGCCTAGGGTTGCCAGAGAATCCATGAAACATGCGGCCAGACGTCCCAGACCACCGTTTCCGAGAGCCGGATCCGGCTCCTGATCCTCGATGGCATTCAGATTGAATCCCATCTCCTCCAGGGCCTCATTTACCTCTTTGTAAGCGCTCAGATTAATCAGGTTATTGCCAAGCGCGCGGCCCATCAGGAACTCCATGGACATGTAATAAACCATCTTCGGATCTTCCCTGTCAAAGGTCTGCTGAGTAGCAAGCCACTGATCGATAATTACGTCCTTTACCGTATAGGACACTGCCTGGAATACTTCCTGCTCTGTGGCCTCAGACAGGGTTTTGCGGTACAGGGTTCTCACATTGTTCTTAACGCTTTTTTTAAACGCCTCTTTGTCAAACAGAATTTTACTCATACTTTTTCACTCCTAATTTTACTTTGTGTCCGTTGATATTCCATTCCTTCTGATATCCCGCCAGATCACCCTCTGTAATATCCACTGCCAGGACATCCTTTTTAATATCGTCTTTATGAGCTGCAAATACATCGCAGATTTCCTGCTCTGCTGTATATGTGATCACAATCTGATCCATCACTTCAAATCCGGCTTCCTTGCGCATAGTCTGAACCTTGCTGATAATCTCACGGGTCAGTCCCTCTTCAATCAGCTCCGGAGTCAGACGGATGTCAAGAACAACCGTCATATCATTTCCGCTTTCCGTAGCAAAGCCCTCTGTCTGCGCCACGGAAATCAGCAGATCCTCCTCGGTGAGAACAATATCCTCGCCCACCTCTTCCAGCGTGATGGAGCCCTTTTTCTGAAGCTCTTCATATGCGCTGTGTCCGTCGATACCTGCCAGCGCTTCCTTAATCTTTCCGAGGAACCTGCCGTATTTCGGTCCCACCGTGCGCAGCTGCGGTTTAAAGGTATAGGTGGTGTACTCGCTGACATCATCCTTAAAGCTTACCTTTTTGACATTCAGCTCATCAGCAATAATATCAGTGAAGTATTCCGGCACATGTACCGCGGACTGCACGAGCATCTCCGGAATGGGCTGACGGTTCTTGATGCCGGATGCGTTTCTGGCCGCCCGTCCCAGAACCACAAGCTTCAGCACCTCATCCATATTTTTCTCCAGCTCGGGATCGATCATACTCTCATCCGGCACCGGGAAATCACACAGATGAATGCTCTCCGGAGCAGACGGATCAATGCTGCACACCAGATTCCGGTAAATATCCTCCGTCATGAAGGGTACCATGGGAGCGGCAGCCTTGCTGATGGTCACCAGCGCAGTATACAGGGTCATGTATGCGTTGATCTTATCCTGCTCCATTCCCTTTGCCCAGTAACGCTCACGGTTTCTTCTTACATACCAGTTGCTCATGTCATCCACAAACTCCTGCAGTTCTCTCGCCGCCTCGGGAATCCGGTAATTGCCAAGGTCATAATCCACGGCCTTTACCACAGAATTCAGCCTGGACAAAAGCCACTTATCCATGACAGAAAGCTTATCAAACTCCAGCATATATTTTGTCGCGTCAAAATTATCAATATTTGCGTACAGTACAAAGAAAGCATAGGTATTCCACAGAGTTCCCATAAACTTTCTCTGTCCCTCCTGCACCGCTTTTCCGTGGAAACGGTTGGGCAGCCAGGGTGCGGAATTAATGTAGAAATACCACCGGATCGCGTCGGCTCCGTAAGTCTCCAGCGCCTCAAACGGATCCACGGCGTTTCCTTTGGACTTGCTCATCTTCTGCCCGTTCTCATCCTGCACATGACCCAGGACGATAACATTCTCATAGGGCGCCTTATCAAACAGCAGAGTAGACTCCGCCATCAGAGAGTGGAACCAGCCTCTGGTCTGATCCACGGCCTCGGAAATAAACTGAGCCGGGAACTGCTTCTCAAAAAGCTCCTTATTTTCAAAAGGATAATGATGCTGCGCGAAGGGCATAGCTCCGGAATCAAACCAGCAGTCCAGCACCTCCGGCACACGGTGCATCTCCCTGCCGCAGCAGGGGCATTTCATTGTAATGGCGTCGATATAGGGCCGGTGAAGCTCCACCGTCAGCGCCTCCGGGTTGCCGCTCTTTTCCGCCAGCTCCGCGCGGCTGCCGATGGACTCCTGATGTCCGCACTCGCACTCCCAGATATTTAAGGGAGTACCCCAGTAACGGTTTCTGGAAATAGCCCAGTCCTGAATGTTTTCCAGCCAGTTGCCGAAACGTCCCTTTCCGATGGACTCGGGAATCCAGTTTACTGTATTGTTGTTGCGGATGAGCTGATCCTTTACCGCTGTTTCTTTGATATACCAGGACTCTCTCGCATAATAGATCAGCGGAGTATCGCATCTCCAGCAGTGGGGATAATCATGCTCAAACTTCGGAGCCTCAAAGAGCTTTCCTTCCTTATCCAGATCCCCAATAATCAGGGGATCCGCATCCTTGACAAAAACGCCCGCGTAATCGGTTTCCTCCGTCATCTCACCCTTTCCGTCCACAAACTGTACAAAGGGAAGATCATAATGACGGCCCACACTGGCATCATCCTCACCAAAGGCCGGCGCGATATGAACAATGCCGGTACCGTCGGACATAGTAACATAATCATCACAGGTTACGAAAAATCCTTTTTTCTTCTGCTTATCCGCTACATCCGCCGCCCAGTGGAAAAGCGGCTCATATTCTTTGTATTCCAGATCCTTCCCCTTAAAGGTCTCCAGAACTTCGTAAGCCTTTGTGCCCTTTTCTTCATCTGCGAACTTTCCGAGAACCTTATCAAGCAGGGCCTCTGCCATATAATATGTGTAACCGTCGGCGCAATTCACCTTCACATAGGCATCTTCCGGATTTACACACAAAGCCACATTACTGGGAAGCGTCCAGGGCGTGGTCGTCCATGCCAGGAAATATGCGTCCTCTCCCACAACTTTAAAACGCACAATAGCAGAACGCTCTTTCACTGTCTTATATCCCTGGGAAACCTCTGCCGTAGACAGCGGCGTACCGCAGCGGGGACAGTAGGGAACAATCTTAAATCCCTTATAAAGAAGCCCCTTGTTCCAGATCTGGTTTAATGCCCACCATTCCGACTCGATAAAATCATCATGATAGGTCACATAGGGATCATCCATGTCAGCCCAGAAACCGACCGTGGCGGAAAAATCCTCCCACATCCCTTTATATTTCCATACAGACTCTTTGCATTTCTTAATGAAGGGTTCCATTCCGTACTCTTCAATCTGCTCCTTGCCGTTCAGGCCCAGCTGCCGCTCCACCTCCAGCTCTACCGGAAGCCCATGCGTATCCCATCCCGCTTTACGTGGAACATATTTCCCCTTCATGGTCTGATAACGGGGAATCATATCCTTGATGACACGGGTCAGCACATGTCCAATATGAGGCTTTCCGTTGGCTGTGGGCGGACCGTCATAGAAAGTATAAGTCTCCCCTTCCTTCCGGTTCTCCATACTCTTGCGGAAGATATCATTCTCTCTCCAGAACTCCTCTGTCTTTTTCTCCCGCTCAACGAAATTCATATTTGTTGATACTTTTTCGTACATCCTGTTCTCCTTGCTTCAATCTTGTTTTTCATTACATATTTTCTCTGACAAAATACATCTCCGGATCCCTGCGGAGCGTTTTTATCTTGCAGGAAATGAAGTTCCACAGAAGATAAAAAACGCTCTCATCCGAAAAGGATGAGAGCGTACGCTTTCACAAACCACCTGTTCGAAGTACGCGGCCTGCGGCCGGATACCGTTTCCATGTAACGGCGGAATCCCGTCAGCCCCTACTCTGGTACCTGATTACAGATCCTGCAAAAGCGGACCCGTTCGAGGCTGCGACTCGGAAGGGATCTTCCACTGGACATACTGATACCGGCTTCCACCGTCCCGGCTCGCTGTGATGTTCTGTTCCAGCTTACTGTCTTCGTCAAAGTCTTTTCTATATTTCTGATTCCAGAACAAAAAAATTATAAATATATCATATTAAAAAGTCAAGTCAGTTCTGAGAAAAATACAGAAAATACAGAAAAAAGGTGCAACTTCCGTAAAAAAAGAGTATACTATGCGTAAGACACTTTTGTCCAAAACCAAAACAGGGGAGGAAAAGGCGGATTCAACCTGCCAAAACAACACCATGAGATCATTAAATCTGACACTTCTGACTGATCTGTACGAGATCACCATGATGCAGGGATATTTTAAAACGGGCAACAAGGATATCGTTATTTTTGACGCATTTTACAGAGAAAATCCTTCCGGCAGCGGATATGCGATCGCCTGCGGTCTGGAACAGGTTATCGAATACATTAAAAACCTGCAGTTTTCCACCGATGACATCCGTTATCTGGAGAGTCTGCATATGTTTGATGAAGACTTTTTAAAATACCTGAGCACCTTCCGGTTTTCCGGCTGCATTTACGCGATTCCCGAGGGAACTGTCATTTTTCCCAGGGAACCGTTCATAAAAGTAGTTGCGCCCATTATGGAAGCTCAGCTGATTGAAACTGCGATTCTGAATATCATGAATCATCAGAGTCTGATCGCCACAAAAGCTTCCCGCGTCTGTTATGCCGCCAAAGGCGATGGCGTTATGGAGTTCGGTCTGCGCCGGGCTCAGGGCCCCGATTCCGGCATCTACGGCGCACGGGCAGCAGTCATAGGCGGCTGCAACGGCACTTCCAATGTACTGGCCGGACAGATCTTCAATATTCCGGTAAAAGGCACGCACGCCCACAGCTGGATTATGAGTTTTCCGGATGAATATGCCGCTTTCAAGACTTACGCCGAACTCTATCCGGACGCATGTATTTTACTGATCGATACCTACGATACCTTAAAGTCCGGTCTTCCCAACGCCATCCGCGTTTTCCGCGAAATGGAGGAAGCCGGCACCCCGCTCCGCAATTACGGCATCCGCATGGACAGCGGCGATCTGGCTTATCTGTCCAAGAGAGTCCGCCGGGCTCTGGATGAGGCCGGTTTCCCGGACGCGGTCATCTCCGCTTCCAACGATCTGGATGAATATCTGATTGAGAGTCTGAAGATCCAGGGGGCCAAAATCACTTCCTGGGGAGTGGGAACCAGCCTGATCACCTCCAAGGACTGGCCTGCATTCGGCGGTGTATATAAACTGGCGGCCATTCAGGCGGAAGACGGCAGTTTCATCCCGAAGATCAAGCTGTCTGAAAACACCGAAAAGGTGACCAATCCCGGCGACAAAGAAATCTATCGTATCTATGACAGGGAAACCGGAAAGATCCGGGCAGATCTGATCTGTCTGGCTGACGAAGTTTTCGATCCGGAAGAAGATATGGTTCTTTTCGATCCCAACGAGACCTGGAAGCGTACCCGGATCAAGGGAGGCACTTACAGAATGCGTCGTCTGCTGGAACCGATTTTTGACGAGGGAAAATGTGTCTATACTTCTCCCAATGTCATGGAAATTCAGGATATCTGCACGAAGGAAAAGGCGACTCTGTGGGATGAAAATATGCGCTTTGTCAATCCCGCAAAAGTTTACGTAGATCTGTCAGACAAGCTGTACGCTTTAAAGCAAAAGGTATTCAGCGAACTGAGCACCGCAAAGTGTCAGAATGTATGATGATACAAAAGGATATTTTACAGGAAACTTCGTTCTTTGTATAAAAAAGAGGAAGAAACCGGATCATGAATCCTGCTTCTTCCTCTTTTTTTAACTGCATTTCAGCCAGTCTGTCACGCATCCGGATTTACAAACTCCGCCAGCATCCTCCGGTAATTCTCATTATCTTCCAGATATCCGGTTCCATGCTCCGCTCCGTCCACAAACAGCACCTGTTTCGGCGCCCGGCAGGCTTCTGCTGCCCGCTCTGTCATTTCCACCGGCACCAGACTGTCGGCTTTTCCATGAACAAAAAAGACCGGGATGGTATTCATCTCCATGATTTCCGGAATCGAAAGCTCCCGGAGCGAATAATGCGCCAGTAATCTTGAAAAAACGCCGATGGACATGGTCAGCAGCAGCCCCTTAATCTTATAGGACTGATGAATCTTTTTCTGTATAATCTCAGCGGGCGATGAAAAAGCGCTGTCCGCCACGATTCCGGAGACATTTTCCGGCAGGTTCCGTCCCGCCGCCATCAAAACGGTGGACGCCCCCATGGAAAGTCCGCCGAGATAGATCTTTATATCTGCCCCGAACCGCTGAACCGCATACTCGCACCACTGTCTGCAGTCCCGGCTCTCCAGCACGCCGAAGCCGATATATTTCCCTTCGCTCTCCCCGGAAGCTCTCTGATCGATATGCAGAATATGATTTCCCGCATTGTAATACACATGAGAGGAAGCGGAAAAATCGATTTCCGGATGTGTCCGGTAACCGTGGAACATCAGAACGATACCCTTTGCCCCAGGATTCAGAGTCAGCCTTCCCACGAGCCTGAGACCATCCTCAGACACAATCTCCACCCGCTCCCGCTCATGACTCTCAATCCACTCTATTCCTTCCATAATTTCATCATGATACTTATCCCAGGAAGTTCCCCGATAAGAATCTCTGTCTCTGATATTCAGCTCATGACCGCGTAAAATGGCAGCCCGGAATCCCACATATCCCATGCCGAACCAGGCTGCCATTATAACGATCACGAGAATCACTGCTATATGTACTGTCATCTCCGACCTCTTTTTTCATTTGTTTTATTTTCCGGAACCATCTCCGGCGATACTTCTTACGCTGTCGCCGCCTCCGGACCGCGAAGCTTCTCAGCCTCTTCCTCCATAACGGTCTCCAGTCTGTCCATCAGATCCAGCACTTGCGAGAACCTGTCAAATCCAATCCGCTGCACAATATGGGAGAAATACTCCTCAAGAATCTTCTGCTGACGCTTCATCTGCTCCGCACCGGTCTCAGACAGATAGATATATGTCCCTTCGCTGCCGTCCTCATCATGCTGCCAGTACACATATCCCTTATTCTGAAGATTCTGCACCATCCTGGAAACCCGGGTCATCGGAAGATTCAGCTCCGCGCAGATCTCCTTCAGATAAATCTTTGTCTCAAGCTTGTAAATCCCCATCTGCCGCGCAAATTTCAGTAAAATCATATAATCGGGCAAAGTAATTTCCGAAAAAACCAGTCCCAGATGATCCGAATCCATGGAATAACGCAGATGCATCAGACGATTTCCCAGATCCATCAACTCTTCCTGCTGTAATCTTTCTGTCATAAATGATACCTCCTGAACATTTCTGTATTTCACCGGACACTCGAAAGGAAGCACACTGATTCGGCCACTTTCCTCCAGATCTGCGCATTTCGCCGTCCATTCGAACAAATGGATAAATGGAATGACAATTCCCCCGATCGGTCTGACTCCCGCATGAAAAACTGAATACCGAAATGAATCCGATGATAAATCTGTTAATATATTAACACACAAATGTTTAGAGATTGCAAATTTATTCTAAAATTTTTATTAACTTTCACTGGCTCATTTCTCTGGACTTTCTGACGCAGGCCCGCTGACCTTCGATCACAGCGCTGCGCAGTCCCATTTTCTCCAGAACCGCTACGGCCTCAATGGTAGTTCCGCCGGGCGAGCAGACCATATCCTTCAATTCTCCCGGATGCTTTCCCGTCTCCAGAACCATCTTCGCGGATCCCAGTACCGCCTGCGCCGCAAACTTGTAAGCCTGAGCCCTCGGCATGCCGTCCGCTACCGCCGCATCCGCCATGGCCTCAATAATCATGTACACATAGGCGGGGGAAGAACCGCTGATTCCCACTACCGCGTCCATCAGTTTCTCCGGTATCACTTCAGCTTCTCCGAAACTGCAGAAGAGCTTATAAACCTCTTCCAGCTCCTCCTCCGTCACCAGTTCGTTCCGGCAGAGAGCGCTCATGGAAGCTCCTACCAGGGCCGGCGTATTCGGCATTACACGGATCAGCTTTACAGGCCTTTCAAAAGCTGCCTCAACCTTCGCGATGGACTGTCCCGCCGCGATAGAAACCACTACCGCCTCTTTTTTGAGTGAATCTCTGATCTCCGGGATCACCAGTTTAAACACATCCGGCTTCACCGCCAGAAATAAAATATCTGCTGCGGAACTGACCTCCGTATTCTCACTGCAGGCCCGAATGCCGAAGCTTTCCTTCAGACGTTCCACAGACGCCTCACTTTTGTCGGAAGCAATCACATGCTCCCGGTCTGACAAACCGGAGGAAAGCAGTCCTCCGATAATAGCGGACGCCATATTGCCGCCGCCGATAAAACCAATCATTTTTTCTGACATTCTAATCTATACCTCTTTTTCTGATCTGAAAACTATATATGAACACAGGTACCGGCTTCCCGCAGTGCCTGCGGGATTTCCTCCCTAAATGCAAAACAGCTTCCGGGAGAGCGTCTCTCCCATGAAGCCATCCTGCCATACATCTTTCATTTAGAAATCCGTAAAGTTTTTCTCTTTGCGCTTTTCGAGGAAAGCGGTCATACCCTCAGTTTTATCATGGGTAGAGCAGGTAAGTCCGAAAAGATTTGCCTCGTACTCAACTGCATTTTTGATATCCATATCATAACCATTGTTGATTGCCGCTTTTGCAAGTGATACGGCATAGCTTGCATTGCGGGCGATCTTTCCTGCCAGCTTCTTGGCTGCAGCCATCAGCTCCTCCTGAGGAACCACCTTATTTACGAGGCCGATCCGGTAAGCTTCCTGAGCATCGATATTGGAGCATGCAAAGATCATCTCCTTCGCCCGTCCCATACCGATCAGACGCGCCAGTCTCTGTGTTCCTCCAAAGCCCGGAATAATTCCCAGGCCGGTCTCAGGCTGTCCGAAAACCGCGTTCTCAGAAGCAAGACGGATATCACATGCCATGGAAATCTCGCAGCCGCCGCCAAGAGCGAAACCATTTACTGCGGCGATCGTTACCTGACGCATATTCTGCAGCTTGAAGAAAGGCTCCGCCGCACGCATGCCGAAAGCACGGCCTTCCGCACCTGTGAAATTCACCATCTCGGCAATATCCGCGCCTGCAACAAACGCTTTTTCTCCTGCCCCGGTGAGAATTACAACCTTGATCTCATCGTTCGCTTCAATCTCACCCAGCACCTGATTCAGCTCGGTCAGAGTCTCACTGTTTAAGGCATTCAGCGCCTTGGGTCTGTTAATGGTAAGAACCGCAATAGGGCCTTCCACTTCCAATAATAAATTGTTCATGGTTATACCTCCTGAATAAATATTACCTGCGTTCAAAAACGTTAGTCCCATTATACACCAGAACTGTTAAAAAATAAACATTATTTTCGCCCATTCCTGTGATAATCCCCCCTTTTCCCTGCCGTTTCCGCCCGATATATGCAGAAGGTGGACTTGCACGGGAAATTTATGTTATACTCTTGCGAAAGGAGATATTTATGATACACGATTTTGATTTCAATCTAATCACGGATCCTCTTCTGTCCTGGTACAGCGGTCATGCCCGCGTTCTTCCCTGGCGGGAATCGGTAACGCCCTATCGGGTGTGGGTTTCGGAAATTATGCTGCAGCAGACCAGAGTGGAAGCGGTGAAGCCTTACTTTGAACGTTTTATGGCAGCTCTTCCCACCATAAAGGATCTGGCCGAATGCAGAGAAGACCGTCTGCTGAAGCTGTGGGAAGGTCTCGGATATTATAACCGGGTGCGCAATCTTCAGTCCGCAGCCCGGGAAATCATGGAAAAATACGGCGGACAGCTTCCCGCCGATTACAAAAAGCTGCTGTCTCTGAAAGGAATCGGTCATTATACCGCCGGAGCCGTCAGTTCCATCGCTTTCGGAATTCCCATGCCTGCAGTAGACGGCAATGTACTCCGGGTGATTATGCGGGTCTGCGCCGATGATTCTGACATTGCAAAGCAGTCTGTCAAAACAGAGGTGGAACATACCCTTCAGCAGATCATGCCGGCGGACCGCGCCGCAGATTTCAATCAGGCCCTCATGGAGCTGGGCGCAACTGTCTGTCTCCCCAACGGCGAACCGAAATGCGGCGAATGCCCCTGGCACAGTTTCTGTGAGGCCCGAAAACAGAACCTCTGGTCTCAGCTCCCCCGCAAAACAAAGGCCGGCCCCCGGCGGATCGAAAAACGCACCGTCCTCCTGATCCGCGACGGAGAGAAGATCGTTCTGCACAAACGTCCCGGCCGCGGACTTCTCGCCGGCATGTATGAATTCCCGAATCCGGAAGGCCATATGAGTCAGGAGGAAGCCCTTCAGGAAGTGCGCCGGATGCATCTTCATCCCCTTCAGATCAGCAGACTGACAGACGCCAGACATATTTTTTCTCATGTGGAATGGCACATGACCGGATACATGATCCGCGTGGATTCCCTGACAAGAGAAGAATCCGGCATGCTCTTTGTGGATATCGGCGATGCCCGCGCCAGTTATCCGATCCCGTCCGCCTTCGCGGCATATACAAAATATCTGACTGCTCTGGAAAAGAAATTCTGAAACATGTACTGACAAATAGAAAGAGGAAGCCGATGCTGAGCATCGGCTTTTACATGAAAAAGATTTATGAAAAGAATCTGTTTTGCGTTGTTTTTTACTATGTTTTCAGTATAAAAGGGACTTGTGTCTTTGTTGTGTGATGTTTTTGATCAATTTTTTAACTTTTTTTGAACAAATTATGAACACCGGGATCGGTTCCTTCACACAGAAAATGTCACAAAAAATCATTTTTATTTTATAAAGAAACAATACTCTTTCCGCGCAAAATGGTATATAATATTTTTCAGAAATATTATATACCAGAAAAACAGGTGAATGCACACTCTGAATTAAAATGAGGGATTTTCATGAAATTACTGACGATAACAGTTCCATGCTACAATTCACAGGATTATATGCGCCGCTGCATTGACTCGCTGCTTCCCGGCGGGGAAGATGTGGAGATTATCCTGGTTGACGACGGATCTACCGATGACACCGGCAGGATCGCAGACGAATATGCCAGGGCCTACCCATCCACAGTCCGGGTCATCCACCAGCCAAACGGCGGGCACGGCGAAGGATTAAATACAGGTATTCTTCACGCCACCGGCCTTTATTTCAAGGTTGTGGACAGCGACGACTGGGTGGATCGGGACAGCTACCTGGAGATTCTGAAGACGCTCCGCAGTCTGTGCGGGGCCGGCTGCATCCTGGATATGATGATCAGCAACTTTGTCTATGAAAAAGACGGAGCCAAACACAAAAAGTCTATCCGCTACAACAGGATCCTTCCGAAAAACCAGCTCTTTGACTGGTCTGAGACCCGGAACTTTAAAATCGGCAAATACATTCTGATGCATTCGGTTATCTACCGGACCCAGCTTCTGCGCGACTGCCATCTGGTTCTCCCGAAGCATACCTTTTATGTAGACAACCTTTTTGTCTACGTTCCGCTGCCCTATGTCCAGACCATGTATTATCTGGACGTGGATTTCTATCACTACTATATCGGCAGAGAAGATCAGTCAGTCAACGAACATGTTATGATCCAGCGGATCGACCAGCAGATTGCAGTCAACAAGCTGATGATCGACGCCTATGACCTCTGGAAGATCACCAACCGGCATCTGCGCCATTATATGCTGAACTATCTGGAAATCATTACTGTCATTTCCACCGTTATGCTGATAAAATCCGGCACTGACGAGAATCTTGCCAAAAAACGCGAGCTCTGGACTTATATCCGTGAAAAGGATATCCGCCTTTTCCATTATCTTCGAAACCGGATCATGGGACAGACTCTTCATCTGCCCGGGAAGGGCGGGCGCGGAATCTCGCTCACCCTTTATAAGATTTCTCAGAAAGTCATCGGCTTTAACTAAGCTCCCAGCAGCGCTGCCATAACCGGTATGGTAACCAGTGACACCAGGGTGGAAACTACCACGCCAATCGACGCCGCCTTATTCTGTCTGGGATAAGGCGCGCTTCCCATAGCAACCAGAGAAGCCACCGGCATACCGGCTCCGATGGTGCAGATGCTGATGATCGTAGCATCGCTGGTAAAAAGATGCATAAAAACCCAGACAATCAGCGGCATCAGGCCCAGCCGAATCGGCAGCATGGGCCAGATTCCCTTCTCCGTCTTAATCTCTTTCAGGGATGCCGCTGCCATGGACGCGCCAATAATAATCATTGAGAGAGGTGTCGTTATATCTCCTATAAATCCCACACAGGAATAAAAAAGATCCGGAAGCTGAAGATTTGTAAAATAAATGACAAGCGCCGCCACAGAGGCGATAATTCCATTATTAATCAGACTTCTCGGACTGACTTTCATTTTCTCCAGCGTATTGGACTCAATCGCCGCGTCCTTCTGGAAATAGTACAGAGCCAGCGTAAAAAACAGAACATTAAAGGGCATATTAAAAATCGTGATATAGAAAATCGCACTGTCTCCGAACAGCGCCTGCACTACCGGATATCCCATAAAGGTGGTATTTGCAAAAATAAACATACACATATACGTTCCGCGCAGATGAGCCGGCACACGCATAATCTTTGTGATAATTCTCGCCAGAATCGGGAATATACAATACATAATAATACCTGCGAGAAAAATCTTCAGAACCATCTGCGGATCATCCCTCGGTACATTGGAAATGCTGTTCAGAATAATACATGGACAGGTGATCTCCACGATCATGGCGGAAATCTTCGCGTTGACCTCCTGGGTCAGAATTCCCTTTTTCGACAGATAAAATCCAATGAGCATGGCAAGCAGAAGCTTGCACATGGTAGTTGCAATTATCATTTTCTCATCTCCCTGTTATATAATTTCAAACTGGTCTTACCAGTTAACTATTATCATAGCACATCCGACTAAAAATGTCATCCCGTTTTCTCAAATCCTGTGATACAATAAGAATATCTGACCGGATCATTTTGAATCCGGCACAACTATAGTCTCTCACTGAAGGATGAAAATAAAATACAAGGAGAAAATCATGAAAAAATTTCTGAAAGAATTTAAAGAATTCGCTCTCAGGGGCAATATGATGGATCTTGCCATCGGTATGATCATCGGTTCGGCCTTCACCTCCATCGTAAGCTCTCTGGTCAACGACATTATCAATCCGTTTCTTGGCCTGTTCACAGGGCATATTGATTTTTCCAATCTTTTTATTGCCCTGGACGGAAATGAATACGCCAGCCTGGAAGAAGCGGTATCAGCGGGAGCCGCCGTCATCAAATACGGTTCTTTCATCTCCAACGTAATCAATTTTATCATTATGGCTCTGGTTGTATTTCTGATTGTAAAATTCATTAACAGAATGCGGGACGGTCTGATCCGGAAAGAGAAAGAAGTTCCCACCACCAAAACCTGCCCCTACTGCCAGTCTGAAATCAGCATTATGGCAACCCGCTGTCCCAACTGCACTTCACATCTGACAGACACACAGTAAATGAAATTTCCTATAAGATGAAAACAGATTTCACGGAAAGTATTCCCATGAAATCTGTTTTTCATTCTACATATATTTTTTTACAATAGCACACATGGTATCCCACTTCTTTTCCATGTCTTCTACCAGCTTAAACTGTGTCCGGCAGCGATCCAGATTATGATTCTCCCGATGAATCCTGAAATAAACATCTCCCTCCAGATAATCTGTCAGGAAACGCATTCCGCACTCAAAGGTCATCACCTTCGCTCCCATGGGAAGCAGCCCGATCTCCTTATCTGTCAGCCTGCCGCCGCAGCCTCTGACAAATCCCTCTGTATAGGCCTCAAAAAAGCGCATATCACACGAAACTTTTGAAAGATCCCGCTCATCCTCCGCGCCTGTACTGGCGCCAAAACGAATGGAATCTCCGAAATCATTCACAGCCAGTCCCGGCATTACAGTATCCAGATCAATCACGCAGATACCCTTTCCGGTCTTCCTGTCCATCATAATATTGTTCAGCTTGGTATCATTATGAGTTACCCGGAGCGGAAGCTCGCCCGCATCCTGCATTTCCGCAAAAACATTCGCAACATCCTCACGTTCCAGCACAAACTGAATCTCTTTCTGTACGCCTGCGGCACGGCCGCAGATATCCTCTTCCACAACCTGCCGGAACCGTGCAAGGCGCACCCGGGTATCGTGAAACTTCTCTATGGTCTCATGAAGCGTCTCCGCAGGATAATCCGCCAGCAGCCGCTGAAAATTTCCGAACGCAAGACCGCTGGCGGCAAACAGCTCCGGTGTATCTGCCTGATCATAGCAGAAAGTGTCCTCAATAAAATAATAAACTCTCCAGTATTCCCCCTCGGAATCACGGTAATACGCTTTTCCGTTTCTCGCAGGAATCACATTCAGCGTCTCCCTCATGGGATCTCCTCCATTCTCCAGGATCCGCTCTCTCAGATAAGTCGTCACGTTCTGGATATTTTCCATCAGCTCCACCGGCTTTTTAAAAACATTCTGATTCATCCGCTGCAGAATCAGCTTCTGTCCGCTCTCCGCTTTCACCAGATAAGTGTCGTTGATATGCCCGTTTCCGTAGCTCTCCACAGAACTGACGCGGCCATCATATCGAAACTGCCGGATAATCTCCTTTAAATCTACAGCCATCGTCTTTCTCCTCCCTTTTTCTCTTCAGAGTAATGTAACCGTTTCACCGAAGAGAGTCAAGAGATTTTTGCAATTTTCAGACAAAATTTAATAGCTCGCCCGATTCTTTTTTCTCTCGGACGAGCTATTAATGAATTTCCAGTAATTTCATTCTCTACACCTTCGACTTTCTCAGATTATGAAGTAAAGATTACGTTTTCTTTGGACCGTACCTCCTTTATGTAGATTTGGTTTTGAGTAGTTTACTTAACTGTACTTTGGACCGTACCTCCTGTTCTTAAATTTTTAGGTGGCAACTTATCTTCCCATTGGACTACCCTCCATTAAAATTACCGTGCAATAGAACCGAATCAACTCAACTATCTTCTTCTGTCTCTCTGGAATAAACTTCCTGTATTTATGTTAGTAGTTCGTTTCTGTTGTTGATATTATAATACTACTGCTCCTCCGATTTGTCAATACATTTCTGTAAATTTTTTAATTACTTTTTTATTTTCTGAAAATTATTATTTTTCAATAATGTAATCCGAATTATCCGGATGCATTTCCCGGTTTTCACAAATAGCAGATTAACACTTCTCCAACAGTGAAATCAGCGCATCCACATCTGCCTCTTCCGTTGCCCAGCTTGTGGCAAAACGGACTGTCGTATGCGTTTCGTCAGCCTTCTCCCAGAAACTGAATGAAACCTTCGGCTCCAGTTTCGATTTTACTTCATCCGGAATTGTCACAAAAATCTGATTGGTAGGAGACTCCGTTTTCAGACGATACCCCATCTTCTTCAGGGCATTCTGCAGCTTTCCCGCAAGTCTTACCGCATTTTCTGAGATTTTCAGATATAAATCATCCGTGAACAATTCATCAAACTGCACTCCCAGAAGTCTTCCCTTTGCCAGAAGACCGCCGTGCTGTTTGACAATTGTAAAGAATCTCCGCAGCAGATGAGGATTGGTAATAACCGCCGCCTCCCCGAGCAGAGCTCCCACCTTTGTGCCCCCGATATAAAATACATCACAGCATTCCGCGATCAGAGGAAGATCCACCTCCGGATCCGCCGCCAGCCCGTATCCCAGTCTTGCCCCGTCCAGGTACAGAGGAATCGAATAAAACTGACAGATCTCCTGAAGCCGGCAAAGCTCAGAGGCCGTATATAATGTCCCGATCTCCGTGGGATGGGAAATATAAACCATTCCCGGCTCTGTCATATGCTCCCTGTTCTCATCACAGAAAAAATTCTTCAGATATGCTTCCAGAACATCTGCCTCCAGCTTCCCGTCCTTCTGGGGAAGCGCCAGCACCTTATGACCGGAATGCTCAATGGCTCCCGCCTCGTGGGTATTGATATGTCCGCTCTCCGCGCATACCACCCCCTGCCACGACTCCAGGATCCCGTCAATCACAACAGCATTAGTCTGCGTGCCGCCTGTCAGAAAAAATACCCTTGCCTCCGGACAGCGGCAGGCCGTGCGTATCCTGTCCGCAGCCCGGCTGCAGTAAAAATCAGTTCCGTATCCCGGTGTTTTTTCCAGATTTGTCTCCGTCAGGCGCTCCAGAATTCTGGGATGAGCCCCTTCCATATAATCACTCGCAAAATGCAGCATCTTTTTATCCTCTCTTCTGCCTGTACTCCTGATCATCTGCCGGGCGGCTTCACATTTGCCCGGAAACACAGCGCATCCTGCTCAGATCCCCGTAATATCAAAAACGGGAATAAAGCTCTCTGAAGCAGTATCCCCCTCCTGAATAAACCCATTTTCCACCCCGACCGCTACAGCGTCATCCACCACGGCATCATACTCTTCTGCCGTCAGCTTCCGGTTAAGCTCCGGATATTTTTCCATCCCCGGCATCGGCGTATACTGATTCAGAATACTGATATAAATCCGGTTCCCGTATGTCTCATGGAGATACCGGATCACTTTTTTTGACGCCTCTGTCAGTCCGGGCAGAACCAGATGACGCACAATCACGCCCCGGATCATCCGTTCTTCCCCCTCATCCTCAAATACCGGCTCACCCACCTGGCGCACCATCTCCGCCAGGGCCGCCTTCGCCGTCTCCGGATAATCCGGAGCAAAAGAATATTTTGCCGCCAGTTCCGGATCCAGATACTTAAAGTCCGGCAGATAAATATCCACCAGACCCTCCAGCAGCTTAAGCGTCTCCGCCTTTTCATATCCGCCTGTATTATACACGACGGGAACAGAAAGCCCGTTTTGTCTCGCCCGCACCAGCGCCTCAGCAGTCTGGGGAATAAAATGTGACGCAGTCACCAGATTAATATTCCGTGCATTCTGCGCCTGCAGCTCCAGGAAAATTTCCGCCAGTCTTTCAACCGTAATCTCCTTTCCCACAGTTCCATCTGCAACAGGACGGTTCTGGCAGTACACGCAGCCCAGAGAACAGCCGGAAAAAAAGACAGCTCCTGATCCCTCTTCTCCGCAGATACAGGGCTCCTCCCAGTAATGAAGAGCAGCCCGCGCTGCACGGACTCTGCCGCCGCTTCTGCAAAACCCCGGCAATCCGGTGCTGCGGTCGGCGTGACAATTTCTGGGGCAGAGGGTACAGTCCTTCATCATGGCCTCCACATCCGCCATCATCCACACATCCTTTCTATGCCGTATCGTAATGACTGTCCGGCAGTCCCTGCTGAATAATTTCCAGAAACTTTCCCACTTCCTTCCAGGCCCGCCGGGATTCCGGAATCACTAAAAGCGCCATCTGAAAGACATGAAACATTCCTTCATAAATACTGAGACGAACCTTGCACCCGGCTCTCTTTGCCTTCTCCGCAACCAGCTCCGAATCACTTAGAAGCATTTCATAGCTTCCTACCTGAATCAGCATGGGCGGAAATCCCTCAAAATTCCCGTAAAGAGGAGAAATATACGGCTGTGTCGGGTCCTGTTTTCCCACGTAATCCTTATTAAAAATCAGACTGTCCAGTGTATTTCCAAACACCGGGTCCTTACGGAAATTAAAACGATAAGAGGGACCGGACTGAGTCAGATCCGCCCAGGGGGACATCGCAATAACCCCGGCCGGCAGCTTCTGCTTCCGATCCTTCAGATACATGCACAGCGCCAGAGCAAGACCGCCTCCCGCCGAGTCGCCCGCCACAACAATCCGATCCTCCGTCCATCCGTTCAGCAGAAGCCACTCATAGGCCGCGGCCGCGTCCTCCAGCGCCGCAGGATAGGGATTCTCCGGCGCCACACGGTAATCCGGAGTCAGCACGGAAATACCGTGCCCCAGCTCACTGTAAAAGCCGGAAAAACTCCGGTAAATATTACACAGTTTTCCCACATATCCGCCGCCATGGAGCTGCAGAATGACCATCCGGCTGTTCTGCACATCAGGCTCCAGCAGCTCCATACTGTAATTTTTCTGTTCAATAACACTCAGAGAATAACCTGCCGGAACCTTCCAGTCGGACTCAGAAAGCTTCTTCCGCAATTCACCGCTTCTGAGCTTCCGTCCGATCAGATTATCTGCATGCATACGGGCAACAATCTCCCGCAGTACCCTTCCCTGGGGGGTATTCTCAAACTGAGGCATACACTTCACCTTTCACTTTTTCTCTTAATATTTCGTATCTTTGTTTTCTATACATGAAAACGCCGGTACAATTCATCTCTGGCGCGCTTCCCGCCGATGATCAGAGTTCCCACAAAAGTCAGAACGGCAACGCCCATGGCCGCAATCCCGACAATCAGGTTGGAAACAATATTAAAATAGTAGAATATAAAAGGTATCACCGCCAGCGCAATCACCAGCAGCTCCAGCGGAATATAACTCTGCCAGTTCCTTTTATTGGCAATCATCAGGACAATAATCGCCACATCCATCAAAATAAACGCCGCCGGAAGTACATAGTCCAGCGACCATCCGTAAAATCCCGTTTCAAAATCAATCAGAAACAGCACCGCCACGCCAAGCAGCGTTTGCAGAACCATCTTCAGCCGGTAACCGGTATGCATTTCAATAGATACCTTCAGCGTAATATACCCGTAGGCAAACAGTCCTCCGACAATAATCACCCACCCCGGACTTCCGCCGGCGCCGTAATCAATGCCGATAAGAATAGCCTCCGCCACGATTGCCGCGAACAAATAAATATTCAGCGCCCGCTGCATTTTCCTGATTCCTTTTTCTGCAAATTTGTAGGGATAGATCTGCCGGTCTCTTTCATCCTCTGAAGGCTCTACAATACACTTGCACAGCGGACAGACCGACACAGGATCCAGAAGCTGTACGCCGCAGTTCCAACATTTACTCATAATAAACACCATTGCTTTCTATTGTCACTGAAATATTCTGAGAGGCCAGATAACGGAAAAAGGCTCTCTGCAGCTTTGTATCCCGGATCACAGAAGTAATCGTAGCTGTCAGCACCCCATTGTAGGTGCTCAGCGACATCTTTACATTCTGCCCTTTGGAACGGGACAATAACACGCCGAAGGTCTCCACATATTCCTGATACTCCGGAGCCACCTCAATCTTGCCCAGATTCGTCACCGTAGCAGTGTTGGCTTTTGCATGCATATTGTAGATTCCCTTCAGTCCGGGTTTTTTAAACACAAGGGGAATCGTCCGCAGAATCATCGTCCGCTCTCCGGTAACATTATAAGAAAAAATCTCTTCCAGACGCTTCTTATTAATCTGCTCTCTGAGAGACGCCTTTACCTCGGCAAGCACCTCCTCAAAAGGCTGATTTTCCCGTTTTGGGGAAAAAGAGGATGTTACCATAACAAAGAAATTCTTCGTAGTCACAGAGTTGAAATAGGGTCTCAAATTCACCGGCACACTGATGGAAATGGGATTTTTGGACGGCATCCCCTTCAGATAAGCCTGATAAACCGCCCAGACAAACACGGCGACCAGATATTCATTTATAGTGGCGTCATAGCTCCTGGCGGCCTGCTTCACCTCTTCCAGAGGCATATATCCGGACAGAATCCCCATTTTCCCGATGGGGAACAGCGGCCCCTTCAGAATATAGGCCTTTCCGGACTTATATCCCTTGGTCAGCTTGCTTTTTTTATAGTTCGACAGAAAACTGTCCTCCGTATTCAGTGAAGTATGGCTGCTGAGTTTGTCGGGATACTTCTCCCTCAGCTCAGCATGTGACAGTCTCAGATACTGATATGCCAGCTCCTTCAGGAAATTCAGAGCTCCGGTACCATCCGTCAGCACATGGAACACCTCCAGATTTATCCGTTTCCCATAATAGGTTACACGAAACAGATAACTGTTATTCCGATTCTCCTCAATATACTGACAGGGATACGTATTTTCCTCCACCACCCGCGGAGACTGCTTTCCGTTTTCCTCAAAATAATACCAGAACATTCCCTGGCGCAGTCTGCAGTTAAATATGGAAAACTTCGGCAGAACAATATCCAGCGCCTGCTGGAGCTTTTCCTGTTCAATATCCTCCTTCAACGTAATGCTTACCCGATAGACATTGCTCATGCCCTCTCCGGCAATCACCGGAAAAAGATGAGCCGTATTATCCAGCTTTCCCCATTTAATCTCCTGCGAACCGCTATAAGTACTCTCCTGTTCTTCAGAACGGTTTTTATAAACCTTTTGCAATTTTTCTTTTTTATTTCTTCTTTTACCCATATTCCTAGTATAGCCCATCTGAAAGATTCTTACAATGCGGAATTTTATTTTCATCAGATGACCCGGATGTGAGTCCTTCCCCCTGCTCAGAAGGCTGAATCAGGATTTACACATATCGCCGGATACCAATTCGTATGCGTCCCTTTTTTGTTTCATTCAGAAATCCCGCAAAAATAAATTTCCCGAATCCCCGGACGGAAACCACATCCTCCTGCTTCAGCACACCGCTGTTATTCTCATACTGCCTGCCGTTAACAAAAACCCTTTTTGCCCGGAAAAGCTCAATACTCTGGCTGCGGGACAGCTTATAAACCTTTGCAATCACCGCGTCACAGCGGTTTGAGCTGACCACCAGCTCTTCCTCTGACAATTCCGGTTCAGCTTCTTCCGGACACTCTTTTACAATCTCACAGCTGACACTGGTGCGCTTTACTCTGCTCAGATGTTCCTGCAGATACCCGGCCATGCTGTCCTCGCAGAAAACATATCCGACCTGGTCTTTTACAATAATATCTCCCAGCACATCCCGTTCAATTCCCAGATTCATAAAAGCTCCCAGAAAATCCCGGTGCGTCAGATCATCCGCAAACTTCCGGGCCACCGGCTTTACCACCAGGCAGCTGACCGGAAAAGGTTCCTCATATCCCAGCATCTCTGCGGATCCGAACCGCAGCATCCGTCGCTCGCAGTCCTTCCCGCCGCCGAAGAGACTCCAGTCCACAAAGGACAGCTCCTTCTCCATCTCGTACACCAGCGCCTGATCCGCCGGATTCAGGAACCCGGAAAAAGTATAGACATTGGACTGATAACACCGGTTTGCCAGATCCATTATCCGCCTGCGCAGCATTTCATCTTCCTGCATGCAACACACTCCTTCCGAATACTATGTCAAAAATCCCCGGCGGAAATCCGCCGGGGGAAATTTCTTTACTGTGCTTTTGCCTCACGCTCCGCGATAATGCGTGCTTTTTCTTCTTTGCGCTCATTCCAGAGTCTCTCGGCAGTAGGCGCCCATGCTTCCGCGTAAGGCTTTGTCTTCGCGGTCAGCTCCTCTACCGGCTCCTCCGCCTGCATATCGGTGGAGTGAGCTCCGGAAGCATTGACCATTTTCTCGATCATCTCCGGATTCTCCAGCATCGGGCAGGGCTGAAGCATATTCTCGTTGAAAGGCATATTATCATGATACTGCATAAACAGCGGCTGCTGCAGGCACTCCAAGAAGGATTTCTCACGGATATTCGCTCCGGAGTAATGGATAAATACGCAGGGCTCCACATCGCCGTTGGCGTTGATATGTAAGT
>CAMLYL010000049.1 GCA_946491665.1 uncultured Lachnospiraceae bacterium
ATTCGCTCCGGAGTAATGGATAAATACGCAGGGCTCCACATCGCCGTAGGCGTTGATATGTAAGTAGTTCTTACCGCCTGCGATACATCCGCCTACGAACTCTGCGTCGTTCTGGAAGTCAAGAGTAAACAGCTTGATGGGGCAGTGTCTGCTTCGGATGAAACGAACACGCTCTACCATATATTCACGCTGCTCCGGAGTCAGAAGCAGATCTGTACTGGCATCCTTTCCTACCGGCATATAATGGAAAAACCAGGAAAGAATAGCGCCCTTGTCAACCAGCATCTGAAGGAACTCATCGGAAGTAACTACCTTGTAGTTCTTGCTGGTGTAACAAATGGAAGTACCATAGATCAGACCGTACTGCTTCATCAGATCCATAGCGTGCATAACCTTTGCAAATACGCCCTCGCCGCGTCTGTCATCGTTGGTCTCCTCATATCCCTCTACAGAAAGAGCAAAGGAAATGTTGCCCAGTCTCTGAACAGTCTGGCAGACCTCTTCATCAATCAGAGTGCCGTTGGTGAAGATGTGGAAGGCACAGTCATTGTGCTTCTCAGCCAGCATCATAATATCTTTCTTACGAACCATGGGTTCGCCGCCGGTCATAATGAAGAAGTGAATACCCAGCGCCTTCGCCTCGGTAATCACGCGGTCAAGCTCCTCGTTGGTAAGATTCAGCTTGTAGCCGTACTCTGCAGCCCAGCATCCGGTACATCTTAAATTGCAGGCGCTGGTAGGATCCATCAGGATAACCCAGGGCACATTGCAGCCGTATTTTTCACGGTTCTCTTTTACTTTTTTGAATCCGGTCAGACCTGCTTCAAATCCAAGGTTTAAAACATGTGTCTTTACAAGATTCGGATGAAGATTATCAAAAGCGTCATAGATCTGCTGTGTCCACTTACAGTTGGGATCGCCCAGTACTTCATTGGCATTATCCCAGAAATAGTCCGGGAAGTTTTTCCCCGCAATCTTGCGGGCCATATTCATTAATTTTACAAGATTCTGCTCTTTATTTTTATTAATGTATTTGTAGACGCCGTTAAATGCCAGTTCAAATGATTTTCTCGCGGCGGCATGTTTTAAATCTGCCATTTTTCTTTCCTCCTGTTTGTAAACCTGAATATCATTTATAAAAGTTTTACCCGA
The DNA here is from genome assembly GCA_946491665.1 of uncultured Lachnospiraceae bacterium. Taxonomy (GTDB): domain Bacteria; phylum Bacillota; class Clostridia; order Lachnospirales; family Lachnospiraceae; genus Eubacterium_I. The sequence goes on from CAMLYL010000049.1 coordinate 1,153, forward strand.
TCAGATGGTGTCTTTATAGTTGGTGTAACCCTTCTTCTCAAAATGATGCGCATTCCAGAGAGCATCTGCATGAGGCGCCCATTCTTTCGCATAATCCTCACATTTGCCGCAGAGATGCTCTACACTCTCCGGCGACTGCAGATCAGTAGACTTTGCACCAGTTTCTTTTACCATCTGCTGCAGCTTCTCCGGATTCTCCAGCATCGGGCAGGGACGAAGATGATTATCATTGAAAGGCTGTCCCTCTCTGTATGCCATGAATAAAGGCTGCTGCAGACACTCAAGCAGTGTGTTCTCACGGATATTTGCTCCGGAGTAATGGATAAATACGCAGGGTTCTGCATCACCGTTTGCATTAATATGGAAATAGTTCCGGCCGCCTGCAATACATCCGCCAACAAACTCACCGTCATTCTGGAAGTCAAGAAGCATAATCTCCTTGCCGCCTTCCCAGCCGCGGACCTCACGGATTCTCTTATAAATCCACTCTCTCTGCTCCATGGTGGGCATCAGTTCTACATCTGCCTCATTTCCAACGGGCATATAGTGGAAATACCATGCATAACGGCATCCATGCTCAATCATCAGATCATAAAATTCATCGGAAGTAACTGCATCCATATTCTTTCTGGTGTAACATACGGAAGTACCAAAGAACAGACCGTATTTTTTCATCAGATCCATAGCTGACAGCACCTTCTGGAAGATACCCTCTCCTCGACGTCCGTCATTTGCCTCCTCAAATCCCTCCAGAGACAGGGAGAAGGAGAAGTTTCCTAACTTCTGAACCTCTTTGCAGAACTCCTCGTCAATCAGGGTTCCGTTGGTGAAGCTGTGGAACTCGCAGTCGTTGTGCTTCTTTGCCAGCTTCAGAAGATCCGCCTTGCGCACCAGAGGCTCGCCGCCGGTAAACATATAGAAGTATACGCCCAGCTCCTTGCCCTGTGTCACAATGCTGTCCATCTCTTCATATGTAAGATTCAGCTTATATCCATATTCTGCCGCCCAGCATCCGGTACATCTTAAGTTACATGCACTGGTGGGATCCATCAGGATCAGCCAGGGAATATTGCACTGATGCTCTTTTCTCTTGGCGCGGATGGTCTTGGTTCCATAAAAGGCCGCCTCAAATCCCAGGTTCAGAGCTGTCATCTTTGCCACATGGGGATCCAGCTCATCCAGCATCCTGTTTACAAATTTCATCCATTTATTATCAGGATCCTGAATCATCTTTCTGACAGTCTCATAAGCCTCCGGCTTAAAATTATCTCCCATAAACTTCTGTGCCAGATCTGTAATCTGAAGAAGACCTTTCTGTCTGTCCTTGTTCAGTCTCTTCAAAGCAATATCAATCGCCGCGCTGAACGCTTTTCTCTGCATGGTGTGTGATAAACTTGCCACGGTAAACTCTCCTTTCAATATATCCAACCATCTGTTGCTTTTCGCAAATCTGTTGTGTTTTTTACTTCTGTATTTTTTCCAACACGCTGTTGCATTTTTTACTCTTGTATATTATAATTCTTACAACAAAAATATCAACCGACAATTTTTTTTATTGTGTCAAATATCCTACACTGTGTTCATTTTGTGTTGGAAAAGTGACAAAAGTGTGACAGATTGGGCATTACGATTCATTATTGTCTGTTTTGTGCATACCAGCAGCACAAACTCCGAATCACAGCCTCTGCATACTGCCGGAAGGAGGAACTTTTATGGCAACAGACAGACGGACAAAATATACAAAAACGGTAATCCGGCAGGCTCTTTTTGACCTGCTGCAGGAAAAACCGATTAATAAAATTACAGTAACAGATGTGTGCAAGCTGGCGGATATCAACCGGAGCACCTTTTATTCTCATTATGAAGACGTCTATGCTCTGCTGGCATCTATTCAGAACGAACTGTTTGAAAATGTGGTATTGACGCTGAATACGGAAGACTGGTTTGAAGAGCTCCTGGAACTGGTAGATCAGAACAAAGATCTGTGTCAGGCTCTGATCGGTCCTCATGGAGATTCTTCATTTATCCGTCAGCTGATCTATCTGGGTTACGACAACAGTATGAAGTTCTGGAAGACAATGTATCCGGACGCTTCTCTGGAAACAAGAGACTACGCCTACGCCTATATTTCCTATGGCGTTATCGGCATTCTGGAAAACTGGGTATGCAGCGGATATAAGCTGACTATCGATGAAGTGGGAAATATCCTCATGGGTCTTACCATGCAGGGCCTGAATTATATGAAGACGCCGGGCGATCCGGAAAAGTTTCCCCGGAAAGATACGAAGATATTGTAATTTTATACAATTTATAAATGGTCGGGAATATCCCCAAGTTTGTGTAAACCTTCAAACAGATGCAAGATAAACTTACCAGTTTGAAGGTTTGTTTTATAACAAGGGAAAAAGATCCCCACAAAAAGTATCCTTTCGAGAAATGATGGGTAATTATCTAAAAGAGAACAATATAAATCTCAAGGACAGAACCGGTGTTAACTCTATTATGTAAGATATCATGTCCATCCTCTTGGAAGATGTTCTGGATCAGGAATAGATGAAGAACTAGGATATTCCAAGTATGATTACCATAACAAGGAAACGAATAATTTCAAAAATGGTCATTCTCAGAAGACCATGTATATCAGCTATGGAGATATGGAAATTAATATCCTAGGGATAGGAAAAGGTGTGTTTGAACCGCAGATCGTCAAAAATACCAAAAACAGTCACTCAGAACATAGAGGAAAAGATCATCACCATGTATGCCAAAGGAATGATAACCAATGATATTGAAAGCCATATGCGCGAACTGTATGACATCAAAATTTCTGATAGTACTATCAGCCGGATCATTGATAAAATCCTTCCCATTGTGAAAGAATGACAGGAAAGGCCGTTGGAAGAAATCTATACGATAGTTTTCATGGATGCTATCTATTACCATATACGCAACGCAGGCCGAATTGTAAAACGTGCAGTTTATATCGCTATCAGAATTGACATGGAAGGACATAAAGATGTACTCGGTATGTACGTTAGACAAAACGAAAGTGCAAAATTCTGGCTGTCTATTCTGAACGGGCTGGAGAATCGTGGCGTGGAAGATATCCTGATTGCATGCGTGGATGGCCTGACAGGCTTTCCTCAGGCAATTGAAGCGGTATTTCCAGAGACAGAGATTCAGCAATGCATCACCTATCAGATCCGGAATACAACAAAATTTGTTTCCTACAAAGAATTCAAACCTCTGATAGCTGATCCGAAACGTGTATATGCAGCTCCAACAGAAGAGATCGCACTGGCAGAGCTGGACAGCTTTGACAAAAAAATGGAGCGGAAAACATCCGAAAATCGCGAAATCCTGGAAAAACGACTGGGCGAATTTCTCGACTTATTTCAAATATCCAGAAGCAGTCCATTGTCTAATCTATACCACGAATGCCATTGAGGGATTTAACCGTTAACTCCGAAAAATCACGAAATCTAAGACAGTGTTTCCTTTCGATGAGAGTCTCTTAAAAATGTTGTATTTGGCCATGATAGATATCACGAAAAAATGGGCAAACCACCGACAGGATTAGAGACAGATTCATTCGCAGCTGGAGATTTTCATTGAAGAAAAACTATTGATTACAAGGAGTTTCCCGTCTGGAATGACTGGCCTAGCCAGCCCTGCTTGACATGTCTGGAAACTGCATAATAATATAAGCAAGGGCAGAACCTCAAAAGATTGGCACTGCCCAAAGTAACGAATGACATATCTTATATCAGTTTTTTCAGTTTACACAAAACTTGAAACGGTCTCATGTAACATCGAAATTTTCACTTATTATCTGAATTTTCACGCTTTATTTCATCAAACATTTCTTTTACTGCTGGTGCATCCCTAGTTAATTTCTTAATGTTTAAATCCTCTGCCTTTTTATTTGCTAAACGAAGATTGTTCTCTGATGATAGAAGTGCTTTCTTCGTTTTCTGCAAATGCAAAATTGTTTTATCAATTTCTTCTATAGCAGTATTAAATCTATCACTAGCAATTCTATAATTACGAGAAAAACCTTCTTTAAAGGCATTCATATTTTCTTCAAAATGAAGAATGTCTATCTGTTGATGCTTTGCAACTTCTAATTCTTGACGATATTTCATAGAATTCAATGCAGCATTTCTCAATAAAGTAATCATTGGGATAAAAAATTGTGGACGAATTACATACATTTTTTCGTATTTATAGGACACGTCCACTATACCATTATTATACAAATCATTATCTATCTCCAGCAGAGAAACCAATACCGCATATTCACATCCCTTCTCTCGCCTATCTTTATCAAGTTCTTTAAAAAAATCTTCATTTTTGTGTTTCGTAGCAGTTTCATCCATTTCGTTTTTCATTTCAAACATAATTGAAATAAACTCTATTCCATCTTTAGATTCTCTAAAAATGAAATCCCCTTTGCTACCCTTCCGTACATCATTGTCTTTTTCAAAATACGCTGCTGGAAAAGCTGTCATTCTTAATGCATTAAATTGATTAAGACAATGTTGCTCTAAGCTTTCACCTACCATTTTAGTAGATTGTCGAGCCTTAAAATCCTTATAATATTCTATTTGCTCATCTTTTAACTTGAGTTTCTCCTCATACTCTCTACGCAAAGACTGCTCTTTTAATTGATTTTCTGTTTCTTTATTCGATAACTGGCCTTTTAAAGCTTCAATTTCTGTTAATCTTTCAGACACCTCCACCTCTTTCATTTTTATCGCTTCTGAAACAGCTAATCTTTTTTCTGCCTCTTTTCCAGAAATCTGCGCTTTTAACTGCTCTATCTCTCTAATTGTCTCAGAATTTTTATTTAAAACTTTTTCTTTTAATTCCGTTATTTCTTCGGTCTTTTTCTTAATTTCCTTTTCCTTATCCGCCAGTTCGTTATCTTTCTCTTTAATAGCACGCTCTCGCTCTTTTTCCTTTTCATGGATAACTTCACTGACAGCAAGTTTCTTTAAATTTTCACTTTCAGAAATCTGTGCCCTCAATTGTTCAATGATACGATCTCGATCTGCAAGTTCTTCATTTTTCTGAGCAATTGCACCCTCGCGTTCTCTTTCTTTTTTATTAATAGTCTCACTAATCGCAAGTCTTTTTATGTTTTCACTTTCAGAAATCTGTACCCTCAATTGTTCAATGATACGGTCTCGATCCGCAAGTTCTTCATTTTTCTGAGCAATTGCGCCCTCGCGTTCTCTTTCTTTTTTATTAATAGTCTCACTAATTGCAAGTCTTTTTATATTTTCACTTTCAGAAATCTGCGCCTTCAATTGCTCAATGATACGATCTTTATCCGCAATCTCATCATTTTTTTGACCAATTGCATCTTCTCTTTCTTTTTCTTTTTTATTAACCATCTCGCTAATTGCAAGCTTTTTTATATTTTCGCTTTCAGAAATCTGTGCCTTCAATTGCTCAATTTCTTGCTTTTTCTCCGACAATTCTTCTTCTTTTAAAGCAAGACTTTGCTTAAACTCTTGTTTCTGTTTCATTGAAATAATTTCTAAATCTTTTTCTTTTGCCTGCTCCAAAACCAGTTTTCTTTGTTTTAGTTCCTCTTCAAACTCCTTATCTCTAACTTGTTGAACAATTTGTGCATAACCAGATTCATCTACCGCAAACACATTTCCACAATTAGGACATTTTATTTCTCGCATATCCTTTACACCTTTTTACTTTATTGTACAAAATACTTAATGCCAATATCAACCTTTCCTATTGCTATTCATGAAGAATTTCATATCTTGTATTAAAAAAAATCTATTGTCAAATGCAAAACACTATTTATAAATAATTTAAAAATATAATACTCATGCCGCAAACTTGCAATAATTTACATACTTTAATTTTACCAAGCTGAACTAAGAAGGAGCCATTCCTCATCCTCCTTTTATTATTTATAGAACTTAATTTTCCGGCTGAAATTCGGAATCCTGCCGGGGCGCCCAGCCCCGATCCTGCGTTTTTTCTTCAGCGCCGCCCGCCGCTTCCGTTTCCAGAGACTCTGCGGTCGAACCTTCCTCTGTCTGCGCATCAGGCTCCTTCTTTTCATCTTCCACGGGCTTCACAGGCTCCTTCATCCAACGCCCGGATACCCGGGTAATATTTCCGATAAAGTCTGCCAGGCCATCAGAAATCTGCTCCTTCGTCAGACGCCATTCCCAGTTTCCGCCCAGAGTGGACGGGAAATTCATCCGGGCTTCCTCCCCCAGATGAAGATAATCCTGCATGGGGATAATGCAGTATTTTGCGATACTCATCATTGCCAGACGAACCATGTTGTCGCAGAGCTGTTCATAATTATCCCAGAAACGGTTCATATAATTCTTGATATGATCCCGGGTATAATCGGAGGCATTGGCAATATACTGGAATAATGTCTCATTATCGTGGGTACCCGTATAAACCACACAGTTAGTCGTATCGTAATTATGAGGAAGATAAGGGTTGTCGCTGCCGCCTCCGAAAGCGAACTCCAGCACCTTCATGCCCGGATAACCGCTCTCTTCCAGCAGGTCACGGACACTGTCCGTAATAGTTCCCAGATCCTCCGCGATAATCTCGATGTCCTCTACATTCTCCTCGATGGCATTCATCAGATCCATGCCTGGACCGGGCATCCAGTTTCCATTTCTCGCGGTTTTTTCGCCAAAGGGGATCGCATAATACTCATCAAATCCCCGGAAATGATCAAAACGCAGTACGTCATAGAGCACCGCCGCATGCCGAATCCGGCTGATCCACCAGGAATATCCCGTCTTTTTGTGACAGTCCCAGTCATAGAGAGGATTCCCCCAGAGCTGTCCGTCATCAGAAAAAGCGTCCGGCGGACATCCCGCCACTCTCACAGGCTGCAGATCCTCATCAAACTGGAAAAGCTGAGGACTGGTCCAGGCATCCGCGCTGTCAATCGCCACATAAATCGGCATATCGCCGATAATCCGGATCCCCTGCTCATTAGCATAAGCCTTCAGCTTCACCCACTGAGTCAGGAACCAGTACTGGATGTGCTCATGAAAACAGATATCATCAGCCAGCTCAATCTTCGCTTTCTCAATGATCTCCGGTTCCCGCATCCTGTAGGCGTCGTCCCACTCATACCATGCCTTTTTGTCATGAAGATCCTTGACTGCCATAAACAGGGCGTAATCCGGCAGCCAGTGCGCCTGCTCCTTCACAAACGCCTCAAACGCCGTCTGATCATTCTTTTTATCATTCTCATAGGCCGTTCTCAGCAGTGTGAAACGATTCTCAAACTGCTTCCCGTAATCTACATAAGACGGGTTCGTTCCCAGTTGCGCCTCATCACACTCTTCCTCTGTCAGAAGCCCCTGTTCAATCAGATCATCCAGTGACACAAAATACGGATTCCCCGCAAAAGTCGAAAAGGGCTGGTATGGAGAATCTCCATAGCTGGTATGTCCCAAAGGCAGAATCTGCCAGAATGTCTGCCCGCTCTTTTTTAAAAAATCAATCCATTCATAGGCTTCCTTTGTAAAACCGCCGATTCCGTATTTTGACGGAATACTGCTGACCGGAAGCAAAATCCCACTCGCTCTCATGCTCATCCTCCCATAAACAGTACGGCTGCGAACCGCACAGATATAGGTTTATTATACACTATTCGGGCTCTTTTTCCAAACTTTTCTTCTGTATATGCCGCTGGTTCTGCGCATAAGGGGTGAAGGGACTGTGAACTTAAAAACCGGGGCTGGTCAAATCTCCCCATTCCGTGTATAATAACCCTAACATTTTGAAATAATCCATTTCAGAATGGGATCCAGAACAGGAAATCCCCCGCGGATACCTGCAGGGGCAGAGACCTGTCCGATTATGAAGGAAAGGAGTTTTAACCATGGCAAAACCGACTGATGAATGCACTCACAACTGCCATACCTGCAGCGCAGGCTGCGGCGATGCGGATACAGAGAGAAAGCCCAGTTTTTTTGACCGTCTGGAGGCGGCTTCTGAACATTTCGAAAAAATGGGCGATGAAAACGTCATCAAAATGTTAAACGAGGCGGTTGCCGCTCTCGAAAAAGAAGACGAAGAAGAAGGAAAAACAGAATAAAAACCGTGTGCCGCCAGGCGCACCAGCAAAAAGAGCATCCCCAGGCCATTCCAGCCTGCGGGATGCTCTTTTTTCCATTTTCAACAGCTGACGGAATACGTTATCCTATCGATTCCGTATACTCGATTCCATATTCCGCTTCCCATTCATTATACTCTTCCCATGTCGTCAGATCCGACGCATCCTGAATGATCCCCAGATCAATCAGCGCCTGGATCGTATTAGTACAGGTCGTATAAATGTTAAAGTTCGGATAAACTATACTGTACCCAATCTGATTCCCATCCGTCTGTTCCTCTATTTCTGCTCCTCCCGAGTTTTCCCTGTAGAAACCTGAGCTTTCACTTGGAAGATCATCATAAATCGACTCTGCCTCTCCTTTCACCTGACCAGTCAGGGACAGAGTATTATAATACAGCGAGCTGTCCTGGTTTCCCTGTGTCCCGGAAATCTCATAATATGGATAATTTCCTTCCTGAATATCTCTCAGGACTGCCGTATAGAGGGTCTGCGCCTGCTCCTCATCCAGTTCGATCGATTCAGAATAAGCCAACTCATCTGATGCACTGTAAGTCACGAAATCAATATAGCCCCCCGTATAAGACACATCCTCATAATTTTTACAGATCATATACTTCAGAAACTCTTCCGGATCCGCCTGAAGGAGGCTGAACCTGGAAACAGCACTGTCCGAATCCTGACGGTACTCCGATCCGGCTGGAACTGTATACATTCTCCGAATACACTCTCCATTCTTCAGATAATAAACAATCGTATAGGTGGCAAATTCCTGCTCCGTGCCAGTCGCCTCATAGGACTCCTGAACAGAGTAATAATAGTCCTCATAATCCTTTTTGTGATCTAATATGCTCTGATGCGCTTCTTCCAGCTGTTGGATCTTATCTGTATCCTCCAGAACCATATCATATCCCGGAGCCGTCAAGAGAGCCGCTTCTACCTGATCTGTCTCAGGGATTCTTCTTTCCGCCCGGAACAGATCCCCGTCTAAAGCGCCGATCAGGAACAGAACAACTCCTGCACATACAACACCCTCTATCCAGATTTTGTTCGTGAAAATCCGGAATCGCTTCTTTAGAATCATCTCCGCAAGGAAGAAGAACAGCAAAGTCATAACTGCCGAAAACAACATCAGGATAACCGCGAACATACGATCTGTCCCGAAAAATACCCCTGCAAAAATCAGTCCCAGTCCCACTCCTGCGAAAAAGCCGATAATCCACCGGAAAATCGGGTTCATCCAGGGATACGCCACAATATCTCCGGCGCACTCCAGCTGCCTTTTCTTATAGAGAACCACAGCGAAAATCAGCAGAAGCACAGCCGGGATCAGATACAGCACCACAGGAATCATCCCCTGCACATAAACATATCCCATATTGCCGCTGGAATCCATTTCATACCGAATCCCCACATGGCTGAGGAGGTAAAACAGAGGAGACAGCGCGCTGTCCCGGATATCGCCGATCTCATTCAGCCTCCATTTCAGAACATTCTCCATGCCATATCCCACCGAGGAAATTACTGCGCAGATCAGAAATCTTATCGCTATATAAAGAAAATTTCCCACCACATAATAAACCAGCGCGGCAATCACATTTCCGCTGAGCATGCAGAAAAATACGGCAGATGAGAGGAACAGAAAGGATACAACCATGGATATAATCAGCCAGTGCAGCAAATACTCCACAGATGTTACCCGGTTAATAATACACACTATCAGGCTGACCAGAAACATCAGCACCTGGGGGCCCACAAAAAACAGCAGACCATTCAGATACCCCGTCGCAAACAATTCCTTCCTGCTAACCGGCAGCGCATGAATCATATTGCAGCTTTTTGCATTATAAAGATACCCGAAAATCAGCAGGACGAATATCACTGCCATAACAAAAATAATAAGCATATTGCCATGAATATTAAAATTCACACACTGTACCACACTCTCCAGCTGTGCTTCTGCCAGATTACCGCTGCGAAAAAGATCCGGATTGGTATTGCGGTACAGGCTTACCGGCAGCATAAAAAACAAAATTATCAGATACAGTACCCACATAGGCCAGAAACGGAGTATGTTTTTTATAAAAATGGTCCTGTTAAAAAAGGATGTCTTTGATTTCATAATTAACACCTCCCATTTCATAAATAAAAATCTCTTCCAGTGACAGGGGCAGCACGTCAATCAGCATGGGTCTGGTTGCCTCCAGCATCTCTTTTGCCCTGTGAGGATCGCCTTTCACAATCAATGTATAAACCCGGCCGGTATTGGACATATGAAGAATCTCAAACTCCTTCGGCAAAGAGGGCATTCCTTCCTGGAAAGCCACCTGGATCTTGGACACACTGCCCTGCAGCTCGGAGAGGGAGCGTTCAATCATAATCTTTCCCTGGTGCATAATCCCCACATGATCACACACATCCTCCAGCTCCCGCAGGTTGTGGGAAGACACCAGCACAGTCGTGTTGTAATCCGCCGCTTCGGACAGAATAATACCCCAGATCTGCCGTCGCATCACCGGATCCAGTCCGTCCACAGGTTCATCCAGCACCATCAGTTCCGGCTTGGTACAGATAGACAGCCAGAAAGCCACCTGCTTCTGCATTCCCTTTGACAGCCGGCGGATACTGCGCCGCACATCAATGGTCGGAAAAAACTCCCGAAGCTTCTCAAACAGCTTCTCGTCAAAATTTTTATAGATCCCTTTGTAAAACCGTTTCATTTCCAGCGTATCCGCCTGAAGAAAATAAAACAGATCATCCGGAATATAGGCAATCTTTCCTTTTGCCGCGGGATTTTCATAAACCGGAACGCCATCCACCAGAACAGTCCCGCTGTCCGGACGGTATACTCCTGTGATATGCCGGATAATCGTGGATTTTCCCGCGCCGTTGGGACCTACCAGTCCGTAAACGGCTCCTTTTTTCACATGAAGCGCCGCCTGATCCAGGGCTTTAAAGTCTCCAAAAGTCTTTGTTACATTCTCAACTTTAACCAAAATGTTCCCCCCCCTTTTCTGAAATACTGCGAATTCTGGTCTGCAGATCAGATGCCGGAGTCGCCAGATATAAAAGTTCTTTCACCGTGGCATCAAAAATCTGAAACAGATCCATTCGGCGTTCTTTTGCCGCATCCTTCACCTCGGACACAAAACTGCCCTTACCCGGAACAGTATAAATATACCCCTCCGTCTCCAGTTCACGATACGCTCTCTGAATGGTATTGGGATTGATTGCAAGCGAGGACGCCAGTTCCCGCACAGAAGGGAGCTTTTCATTGGTGTTCACGGCCCTGCTGATTACCAGATGGCGGATATTATCCTTGATCTGCTGATAAAAAGGCCGGGAATCACGATAGTTTAGCTGTATCATCATAGAAAACCTCCTGTTTTCCCGAAAAAAATATAAGCGTACTAACTGTATGAACAGAATTAGTACACTTATACTATAGCATTGCACAATTTCCCGCACAAGGAAGAAATCGTGAAGAATTCTTAAGAAAATTTAAATATGGCTACGCCCTCTCCTGCAGATACTCCGGAAGATCGTCAAGCTTCTGAATCCGCGGAACCGAATCGTCGTCCACCCGGCCAAAACCATAAGCCGCGAAAAGGAACGGAACTCCCGCCTCCCTGCAGGCATTAAAATCGCCCTGCGTATCGCCCAGATAAAGATATTCATCCAGATGATTTCTCTCAATCAGAAGCTTCAGATTGTCAGCCTTGCCGCGGAGGGTATTCCCGTAGCACTCGATATCGTCCACCAGATCTTCCAGATGATAGTATTCCAGAAATCCCTCAATATATCCGGCCTGGCAGTTGCTGACAATATAGACGCCGTATCCCATTTCCCGGAGTCTGGCAAAAACGCCTTTCACATCTCCCAGAAGGACAGCTCCGTATCTGCTTAAAAACTCATTCTCGATCTGCCCCAGAATGTCAATCCACTGGGCTCCTTTCTCGGGAGTATAATGAGGAAACAGCGTCCGGGCAAAAACATCCATGGTATTTCCCATCAGACTCATAATCTGCGGTCTGGTCACCGTGACATCCGTCTCTCCCATCTGCTGCAGAGCCGCATTCCAGGACACGACGATACTGTCCACAGAATCCCAGAGCGTTCCGTCCATATCAAAAATCATTGCCTTTTTCATGTTTCCTTAAGCCTCGTCAATCGCCTTTCCAATATCATGGCGCATATATTTATTTTCAAAATCAACCCACTCTGTGGCTTTGTATGCGTTGGCCCGGGCTTCCTTCAGATCCGCTCCCTTTGCAGTGATTCCCAGCACGCGGCCGCCGCTTGTGACAATCTTTCCATTGTCATCCAGCTTTGTCCCTGCATGGAAACAGTAATAGCCCTCATGATTCTCAAAGTTCTCCAGCCCTCTGATCTCAAATCCCTTCTCATAGGATACCGGATAACCGTCACTGGCAAGAACCACACACACTGCCGCGTTATCTTCAAACTGCAGGTCAATCTGATCCAGAGTGCCGTCAATGCACGCCTCCATCACATCCAGAACATCATTCTTCATTCTGGGGAGAACCACCTGCGCCTCCGGATCTCCGAAACGGGCGTTATACTCCAGCACCTTCGGACCTTCCTCCGTCAGCATGAGTCCGAAGAAAATAATGCCCTTGAAAGGTCTTCCCTCTGCAGCCATGGCGTCCACCGTAGCCTGGAAAATATGTTCCCGGCAGAATGCGTCCACCTCATCGGTATAGAAGGGGCTGGGTGAAAATGTCCCCATGCCTCCGGTATTCAGGCCCTGGTCACCGTCCTTTGCCCGCTTGTGATCCTGGGCGGAGGACATGATCTTTATGGTCTTTCCATCCACGAAAGAGAGAACAGATACCTCGCGGCCTGTCATAAACTCTTCCACCACCATATGATTGCCGGCGGAACCGAACTTCTTGTCCAGCATAATCTCCTTTACGCCGGCCTTCGCCTCCTCCAGAGTTTTGCAGATCAGAACGCCCTTGCCCAGAGCCAGGCCGTCCGCCTTTAAAACAATCGGCATTTTCGCGGTCTCCAGATACTCCAGCGCCTTCTCCGGATCGTCAAAGGTCTCGTAGGCCGCTGTGGGAATATTGTATTTTTTCATCAGATCCTTGGAAAAAGCCTTGGAACCTTCCAGAATCGCCGCCGCTTTATCGGGACCGAATACCCGGAGTCCCTCTGCCTCAAAAACATCCACAACGCCGCCTACCAGCGGATCATCCATACCGATAATAGTCAGATCAATATTATTCTCCTTTGCAAATGCCGCCAGCTTCTCAAACTCCATGGCGCCGATGGGAACACACTCGGCGATCTGTCCGATCCCCGCATTTCCCGGCGCACAGTAAATCTTATCTGCACGGCTGCTCTTTGCCACACTCATGGCAATGGCATGCTCCCGGCCGCCGCTGCCTACGATTAAAATATTCATATGAGCCTCCTCACTCGCTACTGTTCACAGCCCCTGTTATTCTTCTATATGTACCAGTCCGTCAACAACTGACACTTTGCCGTTTGCAATCAGATCAATCGCCTTCGGCATAATGATCCACTCCGCCTGCTCCATCACTCTCTGCTGAAGGACTTTGGGCGTATCTCCCTGCCGGACCTCCACCGCCTTCTGCAGAATAATGGGGCCGGTATCCGTGCCCTCGTCCACGAAATGACAGGTGGCTCCGGTAACTTTCACGCCTCTGGCCAGAACGCCCTCATGCACCTTCAGGCCATAATATCCTGTTCCGCAGAAAGACGGAATCAGAGACGGGTGAATATTTATGATCCTGTTGCGGTATTTCTGAATCATCTTCTCCGGAATCACCACCAGAAATCCCGCAAGAACCACCAGATCCGCACCGGTTTCGTCCACCGTACGGATCAGCGCCTCATTAAATGCCTCCCTGTCGGGAAAATCCTTCGGCGAAACACACTGTGCCGGAATCCCTGCTTTCCGGGCCCGCTCCAGCGCATATGCATTTTTATTGTTGCTGATCACCGCGGTAATTTCCGTATTCGTAATCGTACCATCCTGAATCCGGTCAATAATGGCCTGCAGGTTGGTGCCGCCGCCGGAAACCAGCACTGCAATCTTTAACATAAGACAACTCCTTTTTCTCCGTCCTCAATACTTCCGATCACATAGGGAGTATCTCCTGCGGCCCGGATCGCCTCCATGGCCTTTTCGGCGTCCGCCGGATCAACCGCAACAATCATGCCGATTCCCATATTGAAAGTATTGTACATCATCTGATCCGCGATCTCGCCCTTCTCCTGCAGAAGTCCGAAAATCGGCGGAACCGGATAGCTGTCCTTTCTGATCACTGCCCGGACACCGTCCACCAGCATACGGGGAACATTTTCATAAAAACCGCCGCCGGTAATGTGGCTGCACGCTTTTACCGTCACTCCCGCTTCCCTGATATTCTTCAGCGCCTTTACATAAATCCGGGTGGGCGCAATCAGAGCCTCTCCCAGCGTCTTTCCGAGAGAATCATAGTAAGTATCCAGAGACTCCTTTGTCATCTCAAAGACCTTCCGCACCAGAGAAAATCCATTGGAATGGACGCCTGTGGAAGCCATGCCGATCAGCACATCGCCGGCTTTCAGATTCTCTCCCGTAATCAGATCCTTCCGGTCGCAGACGCCTACCGCAAAACCGGCCAGATCGTATTCATCCTCCGGCATCAGCCCCGGATGCTCCGCAGTCTCACCGCCGATCAGAGCTGCGCCGGACTGCTGACAGCCCTCGGCCACACCCTTTACGATCTCGGCAATCTTCTCCGGATAATTCCGTCCGCAGGCGATATAATCCAGGAAAAACAGAGGCTCCCCGCCCGCGCACGCAATATCGTTCACGCACATGGCGACGGCGTCGATGCCGATGGTGTCATGCTTATCCATCAGAAACGCCAGCTTTACCTTGGTGCCGCAGCCGTCCGTTCCGGACAGCAGAACCGGATCTTCCATATTCTTAATTCCGGCCAGGGAGAAGGCGCCTGAAAAACCGCCGAGTCCTCCCAGAACTTCCGGACGCATTGTCTTTTTTACATGCTCTTTCATGAGCTCCACAGATTTATAACCGGCCTCAATGTCAACGCCGGATGTCTTATAATCCATAACAGATCCTCCTCTGTATTAATAATTCTTCCAGCCTGTTTCCTGCAGCTTCGCGTCCTTGGCCACTACCTGCTCCTTCAGTTCCTCAGAATAAGCTTTCAGCCGCGCCAGCAGCTCCGGATCAGAAACCGCCAGAATCTTTGCCGCGAGAATTCCCGCATTAGCGCCTCCGTTGATCGCCACTGTCGCCACCGGAATGCCGCTGGGCATCTGTACAATGGAATACAGGGAATCCACTCCGCCCAGATCGGAAGTCTTCATGGGAATACCGATCACCGGCATGGGGAAGATTGCCGCGCACATTCCCGGAAGATGCGCCGCCTTTCCTGCTCCTGCGATAATCACCTTGCATCCTCTCTCCTCCGCGCCTTTGGCGTACTCAAAGAAAACATCCGGTTCTCTGTGAGCGGAAATAATTCTCATTTCATAATCGACCCCGAGCTTGTCCAGGATCTCTGCCGCTTTTGACATTACAGGCATATCTGAGTCGCTGCCCATTACAATTCCTACTTTTGCCATTTTGGGTTCTCCTATCGTTTGATCTGTTTTCTTGTTTCTATTCACAATAGTAACTGGTCTTTTCCTGAAATACCAATTATATATTGTAATACTTTTTATAAGTTCCTCTAATATATCCGGAAGTCTCTATCAGTATTCTGATAAATCTCCCGCCTGCTTTGTCCATCCCGGACACATTCACCGCCCTGTTCAGAAAATCTCAGAACTCCTTCAGCAGCGGAAGATTCAGATCCTCCGCGCCTTTCACCTGATACAGTCCGTCGCGGATAATATCCACACTGCTTCCGTCTTTTCTGATCACAGTGACAGCGCCCAGCTCCTCGTAGGGAATCGTAATGTCCGTGTGACAGTTGAAATACGCTTTGGACGGATCCTCCTTCCGGAGCGCACTGATTTCATTCTCCCTGGCCACAATCTGTTTTCCGTCGGGATTTCTGGTAATAATATCCTCTTCATAGGAATAACAGGTATCTCCCACCGCGAAATGAGGGCCCGTTTTCTCCGCAATCAGAATCGGCAGCTTGTCGGCAATCTGATACTTCCGCCCCATCACGTATGCGGCGGTATTGGTTCCGATGGCAAACTCGCCCATGGGAAGAGTGTCGTGATGCATCAGCACATGATCTCTCACATAACGCCGGTTCTCCTGCTCTGACTGGAAATTGGTGCAGGTATAAGATTCCACCATGCCGTCTTTGAAGGTCAGCTCCAGATTCTCATATCTCAGGCCGTTCAGATACACCTCCGATACATGAAGCACTCCGCTGGTTCCCTTCAGCACCGGGGAGGTAAATACCTCGCCCACCGGTATATTCACATCCGCCACGCAGTTTTCAAATGCTGTCTGCGTCTCAGGATCATCCAGGCGGCGGACCGCCACCGTCAGATCCGTGCGGTTTCCGTTTTTCCCCGCAATATGAACCGTCTCCGCCTGATCCAGAACATCGATGAGACTCTGCTGCATCACCTGATATTTCTTATAATCCAGAGTATTAATCGCCACTGTCTCCGCAAAAATCTCCCGGAATCTTTCCCCGATCTCCGGAACCGGGTAGGCAATTATGGTAAAACTCCGCTCCTCGCCGTGAATATAATGATAGGTAATCTGCGTGCTCTCGGAAGCGTTATAAACATTCAGCTGCTGCTGCTTCTCATCGTAGCGGAGAGCCTCTTCTTTTATCTCCGGGGAAAAGGTCGTCTCTCCGAACACCTCCACCACAGCCGGCCCCGCATACCCGGCAGCCTGCACGCTGTGCTGTTCGAAAACAGTCCGCATCACTTCCAGCCGCCGCTCGACAAATGCTTTGTCAAAATAAAAAGCCTTATCTTCCCGGTGGTCGAAGTCATACTGGCGGTTTACAGAGGCAGAGAACACCGCCCGCTTGCTGCTGCCCTTATTCTGGAAAGAGGAAACCGGCTCCCTGGAAGCCGTCACCCTGAGCCCCATGGCATTCAGATTTCTGACAGCCACCCGCATCACCCGCTCAAAACCGATGGGGTAATGTATCTCTGCCACCCGCTTTCTGGACAGATCCTTTCCGGTCACCTCAAAGCCGATCCGGTACCCTTCCGTCCATGTATCCGCCATGGCCTGAATCTCGCTGTCCGGCATCCGGTTCAGAAACTCTGCCGTCTCCAGCTCATTCCTTCCTACCGGAAGCCCGTATCTGTATAAATAAGCAGGATCACTCAGATCCGCATTCATAATAATGTCCACGAAAAAATTATCATCGGGGCAGATCATATCATGGATCTGATTCTCCATAAAGATCTCGCTGTAATCATGGAAATACCAGTAAACAGTCTCCCTGGCTTCCTTTAAATCATCATCCTCCAGACAGTTATATACCTGCACAAAAAGCTCAAAAAGCAGAGTCAGTTCCCGGATTCGTCCCCGGAAAGCCCAGGCAATACACCCCTCCAGCTCAGAACATAAAAGCGTCAGCATCTGTCCGGCCTCCCGCCCCAGCGCTGCCGCTGCATAAGCGGGATTCGCGTAGCTCGTATCGTAATTTTCCGGAAGAATATGGCGGTACAGTTCCTGCTGATCTGCCTGACACTCCGCCAGGGACCGGTCATTGAGAGTTCCATCCTGCTTTCTTCTGAAAATCTCTTCTGTTTTCAGCAGAAAGGGAACTGCCCGAAGAAAATAGTCCCGGTATATTTCCGGAACAGACCGATCCGAAGGAATCCTTCGAATCCGCTCCGTCATCAGCTCAAACCGCTCTCTGTAAGCTTCCATGTCCTCTGTTATCCACTCTAAATCTGCCATCTATACGTTTTCATACCTCCGGTTTTTTTTATTATCTAACGGCTTTATACATTATACAATGCCGGATATGTACAGACCTGCCAGTATTACGGTCAGAATCCCGCCCAGAATAATCGCTGTGCGCGGCGGAATGGGACGTATTTTCGGTTCCCGGACAGCCATAATGCCCAGCGCCAGCGCTCCGGCGGCCAGAACCAGACCAATCAGGCTGACAGATCCTGCCAGGACCCCGGCGTCCCCTGACGATGCAAAGGATACAATAACAGAAACCAGGAACAGAACCGCCGCCAGCAGAGCAGCCGCCATGCCGCACCAGCCGGTTTTCGAATGCTTCAGTTCCCGAAGCCGGGTCTTTCTTGTTTTTCGAAAATATTCTCTTCTGCTTTTTGCCATACTGTCTATATATCCTTCCCCTGCATCCGGCGTCTGTCTGCTTCCACATCCCGTTTATGCTGAATTGCGGCATAAATCAGGAATCCGCACATCGCGCCGATGGTATTTAATATCAGATCATCCACATCGCAACTTCCCGTCTTGCTGATCAGCTGCACAACTTCCACTATCATACTCAGTTCAAAGCCCAGAAACGTCACGCGAAAGAAACCTCTCAGCTTTCTGCTCATAATCGGAAGCAGAAAGCCAAAAGGCATAAAAATCATAATATTCCCCGCCAGATTCAGAAAAACCGCCGCAGTTCCCAGCTGCTCGCGATAAACCAGGAACCGACGGATCTCCTTAAAGGGAATCAGATTGTAATGATATCCCCGGGGCTGACCTGCCCGTCCCAGCATCTCCGCAAAAAACAGAAAATATACCAGGACGCCGATATAAACCCAGAACAAAATCCAGCACAAAATCCATATACTTTTTTTATGCTTGCTTATGAACATTTCAACCGTCCTTTTTATTTCGCACCGTACTGTTCATAGTATGCATCAATCGCGTTTTTTAATGTATCGTCAATCACAACTCTGCCATTGCAGGGTCTGTTGTACAGATACTCTACTACCTCCTCCATCGTAACAATCGCACTGGTCTCAAAACCGTAAAGATCTCTGACCTCATCCAGCGCGCATTTCTCTCCGCCCTTTCCTACTTCCATACGGTTCAGGGACACCATCAGGCCGACAATCTCAACATCCGCCGCGCTTTTTACTTTCGGAACAGTTTCTTCCATGGACTTTCCGGATGTGGTCACATCCTCGATCATAATGACCCTGTCGCCGTCTTTTAATTTGCTTCCAAGAAAACTTCCCCTGTCCGCGCCGTGATCCTTCTCCTCCTTGCGGTCAGAGCAGTATCTTACTTCCTTTCCGTATAATTCGCTGTACGCAATCGCTGTGACAACACTTAAGGGAATTCCCTTATAAGCCGGCCCGAACAGCACGTCAAAATCATCGCCGTATGTATCATGAATCGCCTTCGCATAATATTCTCCCAGCTTCTTTAACTGTGAACCTGTCACATAACCGCCCGCATTCATAAAAAACGGCGACTTTCTGCCGCTTTTTAATGTAAACTCCCCAAACTTCAACACATCAGACTCTACCATAAACTGAATAAATTCCTGCTTGTACTGTTCCATAACCATGTACTCCTTTTCTTTTATTATTTATCTGCAAATGAATATTTCCATAATTTCATAAGATACTGTTTCAGTATAGCATCCGCTTTCTGAGGATTCAACCGAATTTAGAAATTTTTAAGAAGGTTAAAAGAAATGTCACAAGTCCGACAAAAATAATATACTTTCTTAATTTCTTCGGCCGGATCTTCACTTTTCCTGCTCCCGGCCGTACTGACAGGCACTTCTCTTCAGCCCGGATCTCGCTTTTCCCCTCCCCGGCCGTACTGACAGGCATTTCTCTTCGGCCGGATCTTCACTTTTTCTGCTCCCGGCCGCAGGACCGGATACTCTTCCCGGCAGGGGCACAATATCTTCCTCAGCAACGCAAAAAATACCCTCGCAGGAACTCTTCATATATATGAAGAGTTCCTGCGAGGGTGTCTCCGCCCGAATCCGGGAAATCAGGAACACATCCCGGATTCTTCTTTTTATTACTCTTCTTCCTCTTCAGCCCACACCAGAGCGCATCTGACTGCCCTGTGCCAGCCTTTTAACAGCTTTTCTATCTCTTTCTCATCCATCTCCGGCTCAAACTTCCGGCCCAGCTGCCAGTTGCTGCGGATTTCTTCCTTATCCTTCCAGTAACCTACCGCCAGTCCTGCCAGATACGCGGCTCCGAGAGCCGTGGTCTCAATACATTTCGGTCGGCAGACTCTCGCCTGATTGATATTGGCCTGGAACTTCACAAGCATATTGTTGGCGCTGGCGCCGCCGTCCACCTTCAGCACCCGCAGCTTCACGCCTGCATCTTCCTCCATGGCCCTGATCACATCATAAGACTGGTAGGCAATGGACTCGAGAGTCGCCCGGATAAAATGTTCCTTCCTGCAGCCCCGGGTCAGTCCTACTACCGTGCCTCTGGCATACTGGTTCCAGTAGGGCGCTCCCATCCCCGCAAAGGCCGGAACCAGATAGACTCCGTTGGTGTCAAATACATCTGTGGCATATTCCTCTGTCTGAGCCGCATCCTTTACCATACGCATCCCGTCTCTCAGCCACTGCACAGCCGCGCCGGCCACAAACACGCTTCCCTCCAGGGCATATTCCACATGATCGGCGGTGCTGGCCGCGATGGTGGTCAGAAGCCCTTTTTTCGAATCTATGGGCGTCGTTCCCGTATTCATCAAAAGAAAACAGCCCGTTCCGTATGTATTCTTCACATCTCCCACATCAAAACAGCACTGACCGAACAAAGCCGCCTGCTGGTCTCCTGCCGCTCCGGCAATCGCCACCTTTCCGGGCAGAACTTTATCATCTGTATAACCATAAACACAGCTGGAAGGCTTTACCTCCGGCAGCATAACGGCCGGGATCCCGAACCAGTCCAGGATGTCCTTATCCCAGCACAGATTATGAATATCAAAAAGCATGGTTCTGGAAGCGTTGGTATAATCTGTCACATGAACCTGCCCTCCGGTCAGGTTCCAGATCAGCCAGGTATCCACTGTCCCGAACAGCAATTCCCCCTGTTCGGCTCTCTCTCTGGCGCCCTCCACATTGTCGAGAATCCAGGCAATCTTGCTGGCGCTGAAATAAGCATCCGCAATCAGTCCCGTCTTTTCCCGGACAACACGGTCGAATCCTTCCTCTTTTAAACGGTCAATCATCTTCGCCGTCCGGCGGCACTGCCAGACAATGGCATTATAAACCGGTTCCCCGGTTCTCCGATCCCATACAATCGTTGTTTCTCTCTGGTTCGTAATGCCGATCCCCGCAATATCAGCCGAAGTCACTCCCGACACCGCCATGGCTTCCATCAGCACAGACAACTGGGAAGACCAGATTTCTCTGGGATTCTGCTCCACCCAGCCCGGCTTCGGATAAATCTGATCAAATTCCTTCTGGGCCATGCCGCAGATCTTACCCTCTTTGTCAAAAATAATGCATCTGGAGCTGGTTGTTCCCTGATCCAGCGCCATAATATACTTCCCCATCTTCCTGTCCTCGTCCTTTCTCCTGTAATCCATTCCAGACAGCTCCTGCTGCCATCCGCCCGGAGCGCCGTTCCATTCAAATCTATTTTACACCGGGTCTGTTACTGCCGCAATATTTTTCGTGGCCACGATATCCACACCCGTTCCTGCCGCATCTTCCAGAACTACCTGTCCGATCTTTACCGGAGCCTTCACCGTCACTGCCTTCAGAGCCTTCATGCAGTCGGCAATCTTTCCTTTCGGAATATCCGCAGCGGTTTTCACCGATACCGCAGGCAGATGCCCTCCGGTTACCCGCACGGTAGAAGTTACAATTCTGCGGGGATCTGTCAGCTCTTTCTTCGCGTAATCCTCGCCCCTGGGACAGGTATTGCCAGTCACGGTCAGCTCCTGATTATCCGAAACAGTCACCTTAAGATTGCATCCCATGGGACATCCGATACAAATTAATTCCTGTGTGCTCATGCCGTCTCCCCCTGTTCTACTTTAATGGTTATCGTCTTCAGGCCCTCAAAAGCCGCCAGCTTTTCCTTCTGAAGAATTACCTGCTCCATCTCTCCCGGAGCCATAATCCGCTTCTTCACCCGGCTGACACGCTCGTCATTATAATAGACAGACAGATAACAGTCACGGAACACCTGCCCTACACGGAAACGCACCACCTGTCTGTCATCCATGCGGTTCAGATCAATCTTTGACGGAACCGTATAGCGGACGCCGTCCGTACCGGACAGAACAATCTCTTCCCCGGGAGCCGCCAGCTCGCCCTTCACATAAGCGGCGGCATTTTCACCCGCCATCTTTGCCTCTCCGGACACAAAATCCACCAGGTCATGCACATGAAGCACATTTCCGCAGGCAAAAATACCGTCTATATTGGTCTCCAGGCTCTCATCCACCACAGGGCCGCTGGTGATGGGATTCAGCTCTACTCCCACCTGGGAAGAGAGCTCGTTTTCCGGAATCAGTCCGCAGGAAAGAAGCAGTGTATCGCACTCATAATACTCCTCCGTTCCGGGAATGGGCTTCAGATGTTCATCCACCTGAGCCAGAGTAACTCCCTCCACACGCTTTTTGCCCCTGATATCAATGACCGTGTGGCTGAGCTTCAGCGGAATATCAAAATCATTCAGACACTGAACAATATTTCTCTTTAATCCGCCGGAATAGGGCATCAGCTCGGCAACCACTTTTACCTCCGCTCCCTCCAGCGTCATACGTCTGGCCATAATCAGTCCGATATCCCCGGAACCCAGGAT